>JAHKLN010000021.1 GCA_020854755.1 Methanomicrobiaceae archaeon
CCCACCCCCATGACGATTGTCCTCACGGTCCACTGTACTGCGAGATCCAGGAGATGCCGAATCGGTGATGCTCCACAGATATCCGCTCATGGATTCTCATCAGTCGCGCCTGCAGCCGTAAAACGACCTCATAGGCGGCTTTATATAAAAATGGGCCGTGAGCATCACCGTCCATGATCATGCCGTATGCCCGTGGCCCTGGGCTCCTGTGGTTTCATCACCTGCGCCTGCGTGCCGCAGGGCTTCATAACCGATTTCAGGAAGTGCGATTCAATCCGGGCGCTCGAAGAATCCCCATGCGTTATTCGCTGCATCCCTGTGCACGGCTTCCCGCCGGCCAGCGCATCGCAGGGGGTGTCTCTGTAAAGATCCCGGCGGGGACGATGCTATGCCGGTTCACCCCATCGGGACATCAGGGATAACACCGGGATGCCTGCGTCTTCTCCGTATACCGCATGGAAATCCTCCGCAACAGGTAAGCCGCATGCTGCTCAATAGCTGTGGTATGGTGCGGGTCGGCTGCCATGTCTCCATCGCGGGATCCATCGATCTGGCGGTGGCGAGGGCCCTTGAACGGGGCTGCGATACGTTTCAGATATTCACCCGGAACCCCCGGGGCTGGAAGGCAAAGGAGCTCGACGAGAGAACGGCCGCTGCGTTCTCGGAGCGGCTGCATGCCGCGGGCATCGGCCCGGTCTTCGATCATATGCCCTACCTCCCGAATCTCGCATCCCCGGATAAGGAGATATACGAGAAATCGGTGGCGGCGCTCACGGCAGAGCTCGAAAGATGCGGGATGCTTGCCATCCCTTACCTCATCACCCATCTGGGCCACCACGGCGGCTCCGGTCTGGAAAGCGGGCAGGCCCGGGTGAGCGCTGCGATCAACCGGGCGCTCTCCGATGCGGGCGGCGGGGTGATGCTCCTGCTGGAGAACACCGCCGGCGAGAAGAACGGTGTGGGCTCGACCTGTGAGGATATCGGGAAGATCATGGACGGAATCGAGGATATCGGCCGCATCGGGACATGCCTGGACACCTGCCACGCATTTGCCGCAGGCTATGATCTCAGGACGCAGGACGGGATTGAAGACATGCTCGGGCAGTACGACGATCAGATCGGCCTTGAGCGCCTGAAAGTCATCCACCTCAACGACAGCAGGGGAGGCCTCGGGAGCCGCGTCGACCGGCATGAGCATATCGGCATGGGAGGCATCGGGGAGGAGGGGTTTTGCCGGATCCTCCGCAGCCCGGTCATCAGGTTGCTCCCGCTGATATGCGAGACGCCGGTGGACGACCGGAGAGACGATGCCGGAAACATTGCAAAGGTGAGGGAGCTTGCCGGAGAGAACGGGCCTTCCTGACGCATTCCCTCTGATCCGGCAGACGGGTGAACGCCGATGCCCGCGCAGCAACCTCATTTTCATAAATATATAATTATATTGTCTTGCATATTTCCTGCCAAAAGGGATATATATTTATACTTCCACTCTGGCCTGACGAGCACCCTGCGCAAAGAAGCAGATCCGAGATTATCGGGCAGTCTCATGCTCCGGCATCCTGCCGGAACATACGGACGGATTCGCCTGCACGGGGTAAAGGGGGGGAGGCCTGTTTTTGCGGCATACAGCATGACAGATATCTCACCGTGATGCGCCAGGCGTGCTCCGGTTTCACTGGTGATTGAATATGGCACATCTTTCAGCAACGAAGATCGCATGCATCATGCTGCTGTTGCTCTGCATGGCGCATCCAGCGCTTGCATGGGGCGATGAAGGGAATGAGAGCCCGATATGCACCGAACCGGGAGAACAGATGTACCCTGCCATCTCCGGGGATCGGATCGTCTGGCAGGATCACCGCAACGACACCGGTGGTGATATTTACCTCTACGATCTCACGACCGAAGAAGAGACCCCGATCTGCACCGATCCCGCGGCGCAGGGCTACCCGGCGATCTCCGGCAGCCTGATCGTCTGGCAGGATATGCGAAACGGCAGCTGGGATATCTACCTGTACAACCTCGATACGGATGACGAGGTTCGACTGACGAACAGTACCGGGGATCAGTACATGCCTGCGATCTCGGGAGAGAAGATTGTCTGGTATGATAATCGGTCCGGGAGTCCGCAGATGTACCTCTATGATTATGCGACCGGGACAGAGACGCTCATTGAGGGGAGCCATCCGGAGACCTGGTACCGGCCTGCGATCTCTGGCAACCGGATCGTCTGGCAGGACAATCGGAACGGTCCTTACAATATTTTTCTGTACGACATCGCAACGGGAAGCGGGGAGTGGATCACCGATGACCTCAATCTCCAATCTTCTCCCGCCATTTCCGGGAATCGGATCGTCTGGGAGGATGACCGCGACGAGGTATGGAATATTCACCTCTACGATCTCGCCGCCGGTACCAGGACCCTGATCAGTAACCATTCGGAGATGCAGGTCTCGCCCGCCATCTCCGGCGACCGGATCGTCTGGGAGGATAAACGCACCGGTACCATGGATATTTACCTCTATAATCTCGCGACCGACAGGGAGACGCCGATCTGCACCGCGCCCGGGAGACAGCTCTTTCCGGCGATCTCCGGCGACCGGATTGTCTGGCAGGATCTCCGAGACGTCAACTGGGACATCTACATGTTCACGATTACCGGAAGCTCCCTGCCGAAGGCCGAGTTCGATGCCCGGCCCCTGATCGGGAACGCACCGCTGACCGTCCGGTTTACCGATCAATCAGACATGGATGTCGGGGAATGGTCCTGGGAGTTCGGCGACGGCAAAACATCCAGCGAGCAGAACCCTGAACACACGTATCTGGAGGCAGGGAACTACACCGTCTCAATGACCATCAGCAGCGCCGCCGGGAACGATACCGTGGCGAAGCCTGACTATATCAGGGTGAAGGAGACTTCCGTCCGGCCTGTTGCAGGCTTCGAGGCCGAGATCACCTCAGGTCCCACACCGCTCACTGTCCGGTTCAGCGATACCTCCGCCGGCAGCCCGACAGAGTGGCTCTGGGAGTTCGGCGACGGCGGTACGTCCACCGACCGCCACCCGGTGTATCAGTATACCAATGCGGGAGTCTATGACGTCGCCCTTACGGTCTGGAGCGATGCCGGGAGCGACACCGCGACTGCGGCCGGCTATATCACGGTAACGAATCCGCCGGTTCCGCCGGCCGCAAACTTCACCGCGAACGTGACCGCAGGCACGGCGCCGCTTGCGGTCCGGTTCAGCGATACCTCCGCCGGCAGCCCGACCGGGTGGCTCTGGGAGTTCGGCGACGGCAGCACCTC
>JAHKLN010000056.1 GCA_020854755.1 Methanomicrobiaceae archaeon
CGAGACGATCGACGACTATGTCTTCGTGATCGGGCGCAGAACACCTTCCGGAGAGATTATCTGGGGGATTGAGGCGTGACCGTCGAGGACATCTACATCGATAAGGTTGTGGTCCATATGGGCGTCGGCGAGAGCGGCGAGAGGCTGGTGAAGGCTGAGGAGATTGTACAGCACATCACCGGCCAGAAGCCGGTCCGGACCATAGCAAAGAGAACCCAGCCGGCGTTCGGCATCAGGAAGGGCGCGCCCATCGGGTGCAAGGTTACCCTGCGCAGGGAGCGTGCGGAGACCTTCGTGCAGACGGCCCTCGATATCATCGACCGAAGGCTGGCGCTCTCGCAGTTCGATAAGACCGGAAACGTATCCTTCGGCATCGAAGAGCATACCGATTTCCCGGGCCTGTCCTATGACCCCATGATCGGGATCTACGGCATGGACGTCAACATCGTCCTCGAGCGCAAGGGCGCCCGCATCGCCCGAAGGGTTGCCAACCGGAGCAAACTGCCGGCACGGCAGAAGGTGGACCGCGACGACGCGATAGCGTTCATGCAGGAGCGGTATCTGGTGGAGGTGTAAGACGATGGCAGACAATCAGGCAAAAGAGACTTCGGCTGCTAAGAAGTTCGGACGCGGCGCACACGAATGCCACATGTGCGGACGGAAACAGGGCCTTGTACGCAGATATAACATATACTTCTGCCGCCAGTGCTTCCGTGAGTGGGCTTCGAGAATGGGCTTTAAGAAGATGAACTGAGGTGACGCATATGGCACGAACAAATCCAATCGCCGACGCGATGAGCACCATCAAGAACGCCGGGGACGCGGGCAAGAACGAGGTTATCGTTGAGCCTGCAAGCAAGCTCCTCGGCGCGATGCTCCGCGTCATGCAGGAGAACAACTACATCGCCGGGTTCGAGTTTATCGATGACGGCCGTGGCGGCCAGTTCCGCGTTCAGCTCAGGGGCACGATCAACAGGTGCGGCGCAATCACTCCGCGGTTCTCGATGCCGGTGCGGGACATGGAATTCTGGGAGTCGCAGTACCTCCCTGCCAAGAATTTCGGCATCCTCATCGTCTCCACGTCGCGCGGTGTGATGTCGCACAATCAGGCCCGTGAAGAGGGTATCGGCGGCCAGCTGCTGGGATTCGTATACTAAAGGAGGGCGGATAACATGCCAATCGAGAAAATTGTATCCATACCCGACGGCGTGGATGCCACGCTTGAGGGGACGCTGCTCCGGGTATCGGGCCCGTTGGGAACGCTGGAACGCGACCTGCGCTTCCCGCAGATCTCGGTCACGATGAGCGACGACGGGATTGTCATCGCTACCGATTCGGAGAAGAAGAAGATCCAGGCCATGTGCGGCACGCTGGAGTCACACGCCAGAAACATGACAAAGGGCGTCACCAGCGGCTTTGAATACCATATGAAGGTGGTGTACAGCCATTTCCCGATCCAGCTGAAGGTCTCCGGGGATCGGCTTGACGTCGTCAACTTCCTTGGCGAAAAGCAGCCGAGATACGCAAAGATCCTGGACGGTGTTTCGATCCGGGTCGGCAATGACGAGGTGACCGTCACCGGCATCGACAAGGAGAAGGTCGGCAACACCGCCGCCAATATCGAGCATGCGACCCGGATCACGAAACGCGATCCCCGCGTTTTTCAGGACGGCATCTATATTGTCGAGAGGGTGTGACGATGGAAGAGAAGAGAAGGCTGATCCGTCTCCGCGCCCGGCATAACAGACCGAAATTCAAGAGGCGCGGGCTCGGGCAGAAGAAACGACTGGAAGATACCTGGAGGCGGCCAAGAGGCCTGCACAACAAGCAGCGGCGGCAGATCCGCGCAAAGGGAGGCCTTCCCGGGCCGGGCTATGGAAGCCCTGCAGCAGTCCGCGGCCTTCACCCGAGCGGATACGAAGAGGTGCTGGTATTTTCGCCGGCAGAGCTTGCCGGCCTGAACCCGGAGACGCAGGCTGTCAGGATCGGCGGCACTGTCGGCGGCAGAAAGCGCGCAACCCTTCAGGAGCAGGCGCTTCAGCTCGGGCTGAAGATCCTGAACCCGCGGGATCTGGCTGCGGCCTCCGAGGAGGAGGTGAGCGAGGATGAGTGATCTCGGCAACCAGAAACGCGTCTCGGCGTCGATTCTGAAATGCGGCGTAAACCGGGTCTGGCTGGATCCCGAGAGAATGGCCGATATCGAGGCTGCAATCTCGCGCGACGATCTGCGCGGACTCATTGACGAGGGTGCGATTCGCGCACGCCCGAAAAAAGGCAACAGCAGGGGCAGGGCGCGTGTGCAGATGAAGAAGAGGGCTTATGGCCACCGCAGGGGTCCGGGCCGGAGGAAGGGCGCCTCGGGCGCGAGAGATCCCCGCAAGAGGGCATGGATCAGGAAGATCCGCGCACTGCGGCGGACACTGCGGGAGATGCGGGACGAGCAGAGCATCGATCGCAGCCTCTACCGGATCATGTACCGAAAGGCAGCCGGCGGCCAGTTCCGCAACATCGCACACCTGCGGGCGCAGATCGATCTTCAGGCAGGGAGGGCGAGATAATGGCTACCGGACCGCGATATTTCGTTCCGTTCCGCAGGAGAAAAGAGGGGAAGACCGACTATTACAGGCGGATGGCCCTCCTGCTCTCCAGCAAGCCCCGGATGGTCGTCCGGAAGACGAACCGTCAGATCATCGTGCAGATGGTCGTCCCGGAGCAGGACGGTGACCGCACCCTTGTTGCGGCATACTCGAGCGAACTGAAGAAGTACGGGTATACCGGCTCGACCGCAAGCACGCCTGCCGCGTACCTGACCGGCATGCTGTTTGCCGTCCGGGCGCAGAGGGAGGGATACACCGAAGCCGTGCTCGATATCGGACTGAACCGGGCAAAACCCGGAGCACGGGTGTTTGCCGCGCTGAAGGGCGCGGTTCTGGCAGGGCTGGATGTCCCCCACGGAGAGGCGGTGCTGCCCGATGACGATCGCGTCAGAGGGGCTCATATCGCAGAATATGCCCCCGATAGGGCCGGAGATCTGGTTGAGAACGTAGAACACGTGGCAGAAGCCATACAGAAGGAGCTGGCATAACATGGCATACGAACAGGCGGAATGGATTCCGCTCACCGGCCTCGGGAAGGCGGTTGCCGCAGGAGAGATCACCAGTATCGATGAGGTGCTCGAGAGCGGCAAGCCGATCAAAGAGCCCCAGATTGTTGATATCCTTCTGCCGGATCTCGAAGACGAAGTGCTGGACATCAACATGGTGCAGCGGATGACCGATTCCGGCCGCCGCGTCAAGTTCCGCACCGTGGTGGTCGTCGGCAATCGCAACGGCTACATCGGGTTCGGCCAGGGCAAAGATGCACAGGTCGGGACAGCAATCCAGAAGGCGATCGAGGACGCGAAGATCAACCTCATCAAGGTCAGGAGAGGCTGCGGAAGCTGGGAGTGCGGCTGCGATGCCATGCATTCCATACCGGTGGAGGTTACGGGCAAGGCCGGCAGCGTGCGGGTGACGCTGAAACCCGCACCGCAGGGAATCGGCCTTGTGACCGGAGACATCCCGAAGAAAGTACTGCAGCTTGCCGGTATCAGGGATGTGTGGGCGTTCAACAAAGGCCAGACCAGAACGACGATCAACTTTGCAAAGGCAACGTTTGAGGCGTTGAAGAAGACGAATATGGTACGGACGGGGGGACCTGAGTAATGTACGCCGTCGTCCAGGTGCGAGGTGTCGTGAAGACCGGGCGGGAGATCAGGGATACCCTAAAGATGCTCCGCCTGCACCACGTCAACCATTGCGTCCTCATACCGGACACTCCCGCCTATCTGGGCATGATCCGGAAGGTGAAGGACTTCGTCGCGTACGGTGAAGTGGATGCCGAGATGCTGGCGACCATCCTGCGCACACGTGGTCGCCTGAAGGGCAACCAGAAACTAACCGATGAGTATGTTCGGGAGCACACGCGCTTTGCCGGCATCGACGAATATGCAAAAGCGCTCTGCAACAACGAAGCAGACATCCACGACATACCTGACATGAAACCCGTGATGAGACTGCACCCACCTCGAAAGGGCTATAAAACCACCAAGCGAACCTTTCAACAGGGTGGGGCTCTCGGCTATTATGGTCGTGAGATCAACAGTCTCCTCTACAAGATGAGGTGAGATGCGTGCCTGTCAATAAACGATCAAAATACCGGGGCTCACGCACGTGCGGCGGCGGAACGCATAAGAACCGCCGCGGCGCCGGAAACAGAGGCGGTAGAGGGAGAGCAGGCCACCGTGACCACCGGTTCTCCCATTACCTCATTTCAGGCGAGGTTCACAACGGTAAACATGGTTTTAAGAACAAGACCGCAGTGCCCGTGAGCGGGCTTGACATCGGGGATATCGACCAGATGGCAGGCGAGCTCGTTGCACGCGGACTGGTCAGGATGGATGGAGAGGTTGTCATCATCGACGCAGGCCTTATGGGTATCGATAAGGTGCTCGGCGGCGGGCGGGTTACCCGGAAGATGATCGTCTCCGCACAGGCCTTCTCAGAACGAGCGAAGACAAAGATCGAGGAGATGGGCGGTCAGGCGATGACCGTCTAGACCTTCTCCGGGTGGTTACAATGGGAAGTCTGCTGGATCGAATGGAACCCTTGCTTGCAGCGATGCCTGCAGTCAGGAGTCCGGAAGGGCACGTCCACTTTAAGAACAAACTCCTGTGGACGCTTGCAATTCTGCTTTTGTACTTTATCCTGACGAATATCCCTGTCTTCGGGCTTTCTCCCGATTCACAGGACATATTTATGTTCTACCGAGCCCTGCTCGCGGGCGCGAACGGATCATTGATGCATCTCGGTATCGGGCCGATCGTCACTGCGTCCATTGTGCTCCAGCTGCTCAAGGGTGCCGACATCCTGCAGATCGATACCAGCGAAGCACGCGGCCAGGTCATGTACATGGGGCTTCAGAAGCTGCTCATCTTTGTCATGATCGTCCTGGAGGCCGCACCGAACCTTGTGGGCGGGTTCCTCCGCCCGGATCCCGTCGTAGCCGCGACCCTCTTCGGCGGGAACATGATGACCGTATCGGTCCTCATCTTCCTCCAGATCTGCCTCGGCGGCCTGCTGGTCGTCTTCATGGACGAGGTGGTGACGAAATGGGGCGTCGGTTCGGGCGTCGGGCTCTTCATCGTCGCCGGTGTTTCGCAGGGCCTGGTGAACGGGTTTCTCAACTGGCAGCCGCTTGCGGATCCGTTCCCGGTCGGGTTCTTCCCGCGCCTGATTGCCATCGGGCTTCAGGGAGCAAGCTACCTCGAGTACTTCGGCACCGATATGCTCGCGTTCGTTACGACGATCGCGATCTTCGGCGTCATCGTCTACGTCGAGTCGACCCGCGTGGAGATCCCGCTTGCCCATACGGCCGTCCGCGGCGCCCGGGCGCGTTTCCCGGTCAAGCTCATCTATGCCAGCGTGCTCCCGATGATCCTCGTCCGGGTGCTGCAGGCCAACATCCAGATGCTCGGGATGTTCCTGAGCAACATGGGGATTACCATCCTGGGCACGTTTGAAAACGGCGTCCCGCGGGACGGCCTGATGTACTTCCTTGCACCGATCAACTCGCCTCAGGACTGGATGTGGTGGTTATCCGACCTCGGGCACGCCCCATGGGAAATCATGATACGTATGGGCATCGATATCACCATTATGGTGGTCGGGGGCGCGATCTTCGCCATCTTCTGGGTGAAGACCGCCGGCCTTGATTCAAAGGACGTGGCTCGCCAGATCCAGATGAGCGGTATGCAGATCCCCGGGTACCGCCGCAACATCCAGGTGCTGGAAAAGTACCTTGACCGGTACATCCCGCGCATCACCGTCATCGGTGGTGCCTTTGTCGGTCTGCTCAGTGTGGTTGCGAACCTCTTCGGTGTCATCGGGGCGGTCGGGGGAACCGGGCTGCTGCTTGCGGTAAGTATCACCTACCGTCTCTACGAGGAGCTCGCGAGCCAGCAGATCATGGAGATGTATCCGTTCATGCGGACGTTCTTCGGAAAGGAGTGATAGATGTGGGTAAGAAGGTCGTTGTTACGGGGGTTCCCGGTGTCGGGAAGACCACCGTTGTTACCGGGGCGCTCGAGCAGCTGATGGACGAGGGAATCACGTATACGTCCATCAACTTCGGCACGTTCATGTACGAGGTCGCGGTAAGAGAGAAGATCGTCGAGAACCGCGACGAGATGCGGAAACTCGACAGAACAATCCAGAAGCGGCTTCAGAAAGAGGCGGCGGCGGGCATTGCTGCTGCCAGCGGAACAATGAACGTGATCATCGACACCCACAGCAGCGTGAAGACCCCTGCGGGATATCTCGCAGGGCTTCCCGAGTGGGTGCTGCGGGAACTGATGCCTGATGTGATCGTTCTCGTCGAGACGGATGAGGATCAGATCCTGCAGCGGAGGCTTGGCGATGAGAGCCGGGTGCGCGACATGGAGGGTGCACGGTCGATTGCCGAACACCAGCAGTTCAATCGATCGCTGGCCGCCGCATATGCGATGCTTACCGGCTGCACCGTGAAGATTGTGAGAAACGAGGACTTCCTTCTGGACAGAGCCGTACGGGAGATGGCAGATATCCTGAGGTAGCCTGATGGTAGATCTACGCAAGCACAGTTCTCTCATCGCGACGGTCTTCGTCATGCTGATGATGTTTGTCTATATGATCGAGTGGCTGCGGGTCGGCATCGGCCGGACGATGGATATGGTGCTCGGACCGCTCGTGAATACGCCGCCCGACGGGTTTGGCGTTCCTTTCTTTGCGATGATACTGATTCTCTCCTGCATCACCGGCCTCTATTCGTCGCTTGTCCAGAAATACACCATCGATTACGAGAGGATGCAGCGGGTGCAGAAGAACGTGAGGGAGTTCCAGAAGGAGTATCGCGAGGCGCAGCTCTCCGGGGACGAGAAAAAGATCAAGAAGCTCGAGGGCAGGCGGGATAAGATGATGCAGGAGCAGATGGAGATGTCCAAGCAGCAGTTCCAGCCGATGGCCATCATTCTCGTGCTCACGATCCCGATATTTCTCTGGATGCTGTACCGCCTTCCGGCGGCGGCTGCGGCTGCGGTAACCGATCTGAATCTGGCAAATGCCATCGTCCTGCCCTTTATCGGATTGATCGGGTTGTCCGCCACCGCTTTCTGGTTCGTGCCTGCCTGGATCCTCTGGTACATGATCTGCTCGCTCTCCATGAGCCAGGTGATCCGGAAGGCGCTCAATATCGGGGGCCTCTGATGCGCATCACCGTGAGCGGACCTCCCGGAAGCGGGACAACCTCGCTCGCGAAGTACCTTGCACGCAGATACGGCCTAACAATCATCTCCGCAGGCGAGGTCTTCCGCCAGCTCGCCGAGGAGCGCGGTATGGATCTCGCAGCGTTCGGCGCGCTCGCCGAGAGCGATCCCTCGATCGACAGGGTGATCGACGAACGGCAGAAGGAGATCGGAGAACGCAGCGACGATATTGTCGTTGAGGGGCGTCTCTCGGGCTGGATGGTGGAGAACGCCGACTTGAAGATCTGGCTCACGGCATCGGCCGCCTGCAGGGCGAAGCGCGTCGCCGGGCGCGATGCCGTTGTAGAGGAGGCCGCCGTGCAGCAGACCGAGCAGCGGGAGGCGTGCGAGGCGGCCCGGTACCGGGCGTACTACGGCATCGACATCAATGCCATCACCCCCTATCATATGGTGCTGAACTCCGAGTTCTGGACTGCAGACGAGCTCGGCGCCATCGTCGACACGGCGATATCGTTTCTGAAGAGGCAGCCCTCTTCCCATCCTCCCGGCATATGTTGATATAGCCCTGCGGACAATCCTCGTCCGGGGACAACAGTGAAGTCCTCGGTGATCACGAGCGGCATCTTCGCAGACCACAACGATCCCGGCCATCCCGAATCAAACGACCGTCTGGTGCTCGCACTTTCCGGCGTACCCGCCGGAGTGAAGCGGATCGAGGCAAAACCGGCTGCAGCAGAGGATCTCGTGCGGATTCATACCCCGGAGCATATCGCCGGCATCAGGGCGCTTTCGTCACGCTGCGGGCAGGGCAGGCCGTGTTACCTCGATCCCGACACCTACGTTACGTCCCGGTCGTTTGAAGCGGCGGCAGCGGCGGCAGGCGCTGCCTGCATGGCGCTCGAGCGTGCGGAGAGCGGAGAGCACTGCTTTGCGCTGGTCCGCCCCCCCGGCCACCATGCGATGCCCTCGCGGGCGATGGGGTTCTGCCTCTTCAATAACGTGGCGATAGCGGTCGCAGGAGCGCTGAAGCATCTCAACCGGATCGCGATCGTGGACTGGGACGTGCACCACGGCAACGGCACGCAGGCGATCTTCTACGGAAGCGATCGCGTCCTGTACTGTTCCGTGCATGAGATGGGCAACTTCCCGGGCACCGGGTGGCCCGCCGAACGCGGAGCAGGTTCCGGCATCGGGTATACCATCAATGCACCGCTGGAACGGAGATCCGGCGCTGCAGACTACAGGCTCGTATTCGAAGAGGTCTTTCTCCCGGCGATTGATGCGTTCGGGCCCGATCTTCTGGTCATATCGGCGGGGCAGGACACGCTGTTTGACGATCCGCTGGGATCAATGGCGCTGTATCCCGCCGATTACGGTGCAATGACCCGTATGATCATGGAAGCCGCCGATCTCGGGGTCGCGCTGGTGCTTGAGGGAGGATACAGCCCCTCCCACGGCGAGGCGATTGCATGGATATTCAGGGCGCTCTCCGGTGATGCGGTCGAGTGGTCGGCGGGAGCGCCGAAGGAGCATACCCGCGCCCTCTGCAGGCTGCTCTGCGGCAGTGAGGAGATCCCTCCGGTCTAGCGCCCGTCCGGAAAGGGTTTTTTGCGGGCGCGCTCATCTCTACTGTATGATCACGCCCGACGACCTCCGGAGGGCTGCCGCACTGCTGCAGGGCAGGATCATCCGGACTCCCCTCGTCTACTCACCCGGCATCAGCAGGATGGCCGGGGCGCACGTCTACCTGAAGCTTGAGAATCTGCAGAAGACCGGTGCCTTCAAGGTGCGGGGGGCGACCTATAAGATCCTCTCAAACGCCGGCAGGGTCGGTCCGGGAGGCGTGGTGGCGGCGTCTGCGGGCAACCACGCGCAGGGGGTTGCTCTGGCGGCGCGGGAGGCGGGCATCCCGGCAACGATCGTCATGCCCGAGCGGGTTTCCCTCGCCAAGCAGGCAGCGACGCGGGAGTACGGGGCAGAGATCGTCCTCTCGGGTGAGAATCTTTCGGAGAGCCTCGAAGCGGCGGTGCGGCTGGCGGAGAGCCGCGGGGCGGCCTTTGTTCATCCCTTTGACGATCCGGAGATCATACTGGGGCAGGCGACGATTGGGCAGGAGATTCTTGAAGATCTCCCGGAGACCGATCTGGTCATCGTGCCTGTCGGCGGCGGCGGGCTGATCGCAGGCATTGCATCGGCTGTGCGGGTTCTGCGCCCGCAGACACGCGTTGTCGGCGTCCAGGCGGCCGCATGCCCGTCCGCCGCACTCTCCTGCCGGGAGGGCAGAAGAATTCCCGTGGATCCGGAGAGAACCATCGCCGACGGTATCGCGGTCAGCGAGGTGGGCGGGATCACGTTCCCGATTATGAGGGATCTGGTTGAGGAGATCGTGCTCGTGGACGAGGATCAGATCATCGAAGCGATGGTCCTCCTGCTCGAGCGGAAGAAAGTGCTGGCCGAAGGGGCCGGCGCCGCCCCGCTTGCCGCCCTGCTCGGCGGATCGATCGCCGTCCCGGAGGGCGGGAACGTCGTTCTGGTGGTGAGCGGGGGCAATATCGATCCCCTGGTGCTGGATCGGGTGCTGCGGCAGGGATTTCTCTGGAACGGGAGGATCATGAGGTTCTCGGTCTGCCTTGAGGACGAGCCGGGCTCGCTCGTCGGCCTCCTTGCCCTGATCACGCGCCTCCGTGCGAACGTGCTGGATATCCACCACGCCCGGCACGAGCGCGGCATGCCGATAACGGCAAGCAGGGTGGACGTGGAGCTCGAAACCCGCGGACACGAGCATATCGCAGAGATTACCGCCGCACTCACCGCTGCCGGGTATCAGGTGCAGGTCAGGCAGTGAGGCGCTCCTTCGAGCTGCAACCCAGGCGATCGATCGTTCAAATATTGGAAACATGGAGACGTTCCTCTGGAAATCGATCTGACAGGGGGATCTCGGTTCTCACATGAGCCACAGGATGCTTTGGGGGGCACAAGCATACAGGAGAGAAGCGGATGGTGATATCCACCATCCATTTTCATAAAAAACGCCGATGAAGCCCCCGCAAGGTCAGGATATTCACCGGGTTACAGGCTGGGCAAATCGCGGTGTCGGGAGGCCTGGTTCCCGGGTTCCGGCTTCCTCTCCCCCTTCCGGGCGGAAGGGCGCATCAGCGCTCAATGGCTACGTCTCCGGCGCCCTCGACCCGCCAGGGACGGGTGTAGATGTTCATCTTTTCGCCGCGGACAAACCCGATCACGCAGAGCCCCGCCCATTCGGCGATATCAAGCGCAAGACTCGTGGAAGCGCCCCGCGAGGCGATGACGGGAATGTTTGCGACCAGGCATTTTCTGACCGTCTCTGACGAGATCCTGCCGGACGAGACGGCAAACGTCCGGCTCCGGTCGATCCCGTTCCGAAGCGCATACCCGATCACCCGGTCGAAGGCATTGTGCCTCCCGATATCCTCGGCACGCCGGATCATCCCCTCCGGTCCGGCGAGCCCGACGCTGTGGATGCCGCCGATCAGCCTGTGCAGGTCCGATGCCATCACCTCCCGGATGCAATCGGTGATCGCATCGTATGGCAGGATCAGGTCGGACTCGATTGGCTTGAGTTTCTTCGGGTCGATACCGGCGGCCGAACCGCCGCACCCGCTGAGGATCACCCTCTTCCTGCCGGTCACCCTGAACGGGTTCGTCGTTAACACGCTCGCGACGCTCTTTTCAATCTTGATCGACTCGATCTCGCCGGGCCCCTTGATGATCTCTTCGGTGAAGAGGTAGCCGACGATGAAATCCTCGAGATCGACAGGGCTAACCATGGCGGCCATCACGTTCCGCCCGTTGACGTTGAGGGTGAACGCAGCCTCCTCGACAACCGCGTGGGTATCGGAAGCGAAGCGGCCTGCCTCCCCCCGGACGCAGGGGTATGCCCGGTACATCATAGCCCCCGGATCATCTCAAGGACGGAGGCGAGCAGGGTGTCCACCTCGGCCTCGGTGTTGTAGACGGCAAGGCTCGCCCGCACCGTACCGTTCTCAAGCCCGAGGTGCTCCATGAGCGGCATGGCGCAGTGGTGGCCGGACCTGACCATGATATCGGCGGATTCGTCGAGGTATTGGGCCACCTCGTGCGGTACAACACCTTCCACGGTGAAGGAGACGACACCGATGCGGGCAGCCGGGTTCTCCTGCGCATAGACCCTCACCCCCTCCATCGCCGACAACCCCTCGATCATCCGGGATGCAAGCGCCTGCTCGTGCTGCCGCACGGCATCCATCCCGATCCGCTCCAGGTAGTCGACGGCGGCCCCAAGGCCGATCCCCCCTCCGATGTTCGGCGTCCCTGCCTCGTACCGCTGATACCCCTCAGCCAGGGTGTACCCGGAACGGGTGACGGTCTCGATCATGCCGCCGCCGGTGATCATCGGCTCAAGGATCGCCTCCTTCATCCAGAGCGCCCCGGTGCCGGTGGGCCCGAGCATCTTGTGGCCCGAGATGCAGAAGAAGTCGCACCCGAGGTCCTTCACGTCGATCGGCATCTGCGGGGCGGTCTGCGCCGCATCCACGGCAAGGAGGGCACCGTGGTCGCGGCAGATGCGGGCAATCTCCCCGACGGGGGCGATCGTGCCGAGCACATTTGAGGCGTGCGAGACGGCGACGAGCCTGGTCTCGTCGGTGATCGCCTCCTCGAACCGGGAGAGATCGAAGGTATAATCATCCTCTATATCGACGATATCGACCGCCACCCCGTAGCGTGCAAGCGCCTGCCAGGGGACCAGGTTCGAGTGGTGCTCAAGCACCGTCGTCACGACGCGGTCGCCGGGCTTCCATGCAAGGCCGTGGGAGATCATGTTGATCGCCTCAGTCGAGTTCCTGGTAAACGCCAGCACCCCTTCTTCGCCCCCGATAAACCGGGCGACCTTCTGGTGGGCGTGCCAGTAGCGGTGGGACGCGATCTGCGTCAGCCGGTGCACCCCTCTCCCCACGTTCGCACGGTAGTTGCGTTCGAACTCAACCATCGCGGCAACGACGGGTTCGGGCGAGAAACTCGTCGCTGCATTGTCAAAATAGATGACATCCCCGAGAATGGGGAAGTCCTTCCTGATATCCTCAACGTTCATGCCTGTCCGCTCCTCTCTCTCCTCCTGCGGCAGCACCGGAGCCGGGGCGGCCGCATACCGCCCGGGATCTTCCTCCAGACTGACGCCATGAACCCTGCAGAGCTCCTGCATCTTTCTGGGCAGCTCCTTCCACCGCCAGAGCCCCCACCGGTGATACGCTTCCGGAAGCCCCCGCTCCCGTGCATACCGCGCGAGAAATCCGTCCCACCGCTCCGCAAGATCGGGATGCATCTCCCGGAGCTTCTCGTGCTCGCATTCAAGCATCGCCGGGCAGAGGTAGCACCCGATCCGCTCGAGCCCCCGTTCGTACAGCGGGTTGATTGCGGCGCCCTGCCACCAGAGGTAGAGGTAGACCTCAAGCGCCCTCCAGTGCCTGATGGGAGAGATATTTAATTGCAGGGGATTGTGCGGGTTCTGGCTGGTGATGTCGAGATCGGCGCGGTTCCATGATTCGTACCACCGGTTGCCCTGCACGGTCACGCAGGGCCCGGTCCTTGCAAGGTACCGCTTGAGGGGGTTGAGTTTCAAGAGTTTGCAGCACCACCGGTGGTCCTTGCCGGGCGGGCCTGCCCGCGCAACAGCGCTCCAGAAGTCCCCGGTCGGCGGGACGACCTCGATCCCCTGCTCCCGCACAAACTCTACGGTCTCTGGAAACTCGATCCCGGTGTCGAGAAAGAACGCCTCCCGCACCCCTGCCTTCCGGGCAAGAATCAGCACCGCCGTGCTGTCCTTCCCGCCGGAGAAGGAGACGTTTGCACAGGGCCGGTCTGAGATATGCTGCCGGATCGCCCTTACGGCGTTTCGCTCGAGATTTTTCAGGTGGAAGCGGTTTGCATCGACCGCATCGCCCCATGAGGGGTCGGGGCGATGTTTCGGTTCGACCGGCACGACCTCTTTTACCCTGATATGGCCGTCCTTCAAGACCCCGGTCCCGTACCTGCCTTTATACGCCACGATGACCGTTCCTTCGGGCTCATCTGTCGCCACCGGCAGCCGTTTGCCCCCGATCCTCCGGAGTTTCTGGCCGCCTGTCCCGGTAAGCGCCGCTTCGAGGTCGACGACGCCGCGGGAGGCATGGCCGACGACGAACGGGAGCGCCCCGGGGGCGATATCGAACCGGAACACCCGCTCCACCGGGTCGAACGAGAGCCAGCCGAACCGCTCGCCGTGGGCGATCACGAGATCGTTTCGATCGGTCCCGCCCGTCTTGTTTAAAAGCAGGATCTGCGGCAGCGGCAGTGGTCCGAACCGTTCGCCGACCAGATCGGCAATGAGAGCCCTGTCCGCCTTCAGTGCAGGCCGCACATCATAGGGCTGGAGCAGCGGAATCGATTTTGTCTCTTTGCCGCAATTACAGGTCCGCCCCATGAGCGGGAGGTTGCAGCCCTCACACCAGTAGAGGATCTTTTTTATCGGCGGGTCTCTCATTGCAGATAGGTGGGTCTGCCCCACTCATAATAGCAGCGCCTTCCCCGGATCAGAGAGCGAGCATCCGCTCGATCGCCGCCCTGGCGCGAACAGCAACCTCCTCGGGAACCACTACCCCGGGCTTTAGTGTTGCAAGGGCGGCATGCACCTTTGCCAGATCGGTCTTCTTCATGTTGTAGCAGACTGCCCGTTCCGAGAGCGGATGGCAGGCGGCCGCCGGGCACTCCCGATACAACCGGTGAAGCATCCCGACCTCCGTCCCGATGATATACTCCTTGCCGGGATTGGAGCAGGCATGCCGGGTCATCCCCGACGTGCTGTAGACATAATCGGCAAGGTCAATCACTTCCGGCCTGCACTCGGGATGGACGAGCACCTCGGCATCGGGATGGAGCGCCTTTGCCCGCCTGACATCCTCCGGGGTGTACTGGTCGTGGACGTAGCAGTAGCCCTCCCACGGCAGGATCTCCTTATCGGTGAACCGGGCCACATACCGGGCGAGGTTCCGGTCGGGGACAAAGATCACCTGCTCTTCATCGAGCGATCTGACCACCTCCACTGCGTTTGCCGATGTGCAGCAGATGTCGCTCTCCGCCTTCACACCGGCTGTGGTATTCACGTAGCAGACCACGGCGGCATCCGGAAAGCGTTCCCTGAGGGACCGGACCTCTTCCGCCGTGATCATCTCCGCCATGGGACAGCAGGCATCTCCTGCGGGCAAGAGGACAGTTTTATCGGGGGAGAGAATGGCAGCGGTCTCTGCCATAAAGTTGACGCCGCAGAAGACGATCACCCTGCTGTCGAGGGAGGCTGCCGCGCGGGCAAGCTCGAGCGAATCCCCGAGGAGGTCGGCAATATCCTGCACCTCCGGTAGCTGGTAGTTGTGCGCGAGGATGGTGGCCCCCCGCTCCTCCTTGAGGCGGAGGATGTCCTGCACAATCCGATCGTTTTCCAGCTGCGCGGTATGCCGGTCCATATGTCCCATTATTTTGGATGAGAATCTGCATTAATCTGTTGGTGCAGGACCCGACACCAGCGGCCGCCGGAGATTGCAGGTTGGTACAGCCATGGAGCTTCGTATATACGGCAGTGCCAGGTGTGGTTGCTGGTCACCCGCGACACCCTGCGGCGTACCGATCTTCTCGCCGGATCTATTGCCGCATCTGGAAGGAACAGGCATATCGCGCGAGGGTTTGGCTGGCACTTGTGTCATCCCGAAAC
The DNA here is from genome assembly GCA_020854755.1 of Methanomicrobiaceae archaeon. Classification (GTDB taxonomy): domain Archaea; phylum Halobacteriota; class Methanomicrobia; order Methanomicrobiales; family Methanoculleaceae; genus JAHKLN01. The sequence continues at coordinate 15,036 of JAHKLN010000056.1, forward strand.
GACTATGAACCCCTTCGCGGGGGCTACAGGCTCAACTGATAAAAATCCATGAGCGGATATCTATACCCCGGGGCCGGTTTTCTCCGGCCATCCCCGGACAGCGGACCGCAGGAACAATCGCTCCCGCCCCGGGGAGGGGGAGACCCTCTCCCCGCATGCCGCCTCCCCCAGCGAGGATAACCGGGGGAAGCCGTGTACAGGAATGAGTTGAATCAAGTGTCGATAGTCTCCCGTTTCTGAAACTGACTTGATTTGTGTAAAAAAATCGATGTGGAACTGGAAATAAAACCCGGATCATCGATGTTCATTGTTATGCCTGTGCTGATCCCCAGCATGCGGCTGTTCATAACAATATCGATAATGGTGCAATTTCCCGGGATTCAGTCTTTTCCGTTGCCCTGGTACAGTGGACCGCGAGAAGTATCGCCAGAGGAGGACAGGGGTATCTCCCTGCATGCCGCCCCTTCACCCGGGCGATAGACGGTGGAAAACCCCGCACGGGATCGAACGAACTGAGCGGCAAGAATCTCGAATTGCACAAACAGAGCTTATACCTCAGGAAAGCAGGCCCGTCTCCACCAGAGCAGAGGAACATGATCAGAGGACTTCGTCCATGCTCCCGCTCCGGAATCCCGCCAGATCGAGGGTGACGTACACGAACCCATACCCCAGAAATGCCCCTGCGATCTCGTCCCTGAGCCGGACTGCCTTCTCTATCTCCCCGGGCAAGACCTCGATCCGGGCAAGCGGGCCATGCATCCTGACCCGGACCTGCGAAAAGCCCTTGCCGAACAGGAACTCTTCGGCATCCTCGATCATCCGGAGTTTCTCCTCCGTGATCTCCTCGCCGTACGGGATCCGGGATGCCAGGCAGGCGGAAGACGGCTTGTTCCAGAACGGCAGTCCGCAGGCCTCCGCCGCTCGCCTGACGTCGGACTTCGCCATGCCTGCCTCGATGAAGGGGTGGCAGATGCCTTCTTCATCGCTCGCCCGGAGCCCGGGGCGGTACTCGTCCAGATCAGAGATGTTCGCGCCGTCGGCCACCGCCGCACACCCCGCTCCGGCGGCATGCTCCCGCAGAAGGCGTGATGCCGCCTTCTTACAGAGATAGCAGCGGTCAATTTGATTCTTCCGGAACGCTTCATCTTCCATGACCGGAAACGGTATGATATCGTGCGGGATGCCGTACTGCTTCGCAGCCGATGCCGCGTCCCGGATAGCCCGCCTGGAAAAGATCGGGGCATCGAGGGTAGCCGCCCGGGCGCGTGAGCCGGGCTCCCCGGCGGCGACTGCGGCAAGCAGCCCGGAATCCACACCCCCGGAATAGGCGACGAGCAGCGGTCCCTTCTTCCTGAGACACTCCCGCAGCATGCGGATCCGGCGGGCAGCATCGTCAGGCGTCCGGATATGCCGGCTCATGGCGGCCCCTCCTCCGCCCTGCAGATCCCGGATGCGGCCGGATCCCCGGGGAATGCCCTGGCATCGCCCGCACCCTCGATGCGACCACCCCATATCATCGGGAGATGCCGGCGCACGGGGTCGGCGACCATGAAGGCGCGGATGGCGGGGAGAACGGCCCGGGCGGCGATCCGGCAGGAGGCTTTCGCCATAACGCAACCGGTATGCCTATCCGCCCCCTGTGCAGGGATATCCATGATCGTGAATGAAACGCCCGGCAGGATAAAGATATCCTGCTGATGCAGCCAGGGTGAGGTATAGATTCGGGAAGAGCTCACATAGTATAAAGACCGGTCATACCCGGCACACGAAAAGCGCACTGCGTGATGCTATGTACAGCGAGGACGTAATGGATCACTTCATGAACCCGCGGAATGCAGGTGAGATTGAGGACCCCGACGGTGTCGGGGAGGTCGGAAACCCTGCGTGCGGAGACATCATGAGAATATATCTCAAGATCGAGGATGATCGCATCATCGATGCGGGATTCAGGACATTCGGCTGCGGCGCGGCGAAAGCCTCAAGCAGCATGGCCACGGAGCTCATATAGGGAAAGACGCTGCATGAGGCATGGCAGGTCTCGAATGAGGCCGTAGCCAGCGCGATCGGGGGACTGCCTCCGATCAAAATGCACTGCTCCGTACTTGCAGAGGAGGGCATCCATGCAGCGATCAGAGACTACCGGAAGCAGCGGGGGCTTGAACTCTTAAACGACGATCCTGCCCCGGATCATCATGCAGACGGGGACTGACCGACGGCTGCAGGGGTATGTCATGCAGGCAGATGAGAGGGAACGGTACAGGCGGCAGATCCTGCTCTTTGGCGAGGAGGGGCAGGAGCGGCTACGGGAAGCAGAGATCTTCATCGCAGGCGCCGGAGGGCTCGGCTCTCCGGTCGCCATCTACCTCGCCGCCGCCGGCATCGGTACGATCACCATCGCCGACCACGACACCGTCTCGCTGAGCAACTTAAACCGGCAGATACTGCACCGGGAGAGGGATATCGGGCGGGAAAAGGTCGAGTCGGCGGCGGAGAGACTCAGGGAGTTAAACCCTGAGATTACGGTCAGGACAGTTGGGGAGACCATTCGCAGAGAGAGCGCGGACAGACTGGTCGGGAGTGCGGACGGGATCGTGGATGCGCTCGATAACTTTCCGACCCGGTATCTCCTGAACCGCACCGCCCTGTCAAAGGGCATCCCGCTCTTCCACGGCGGTATCAGGGGGTTCTACGGACAGGCAACGACGATCGTGCCGGGAGAGACCGGGTGCCTGGAGTGCATCTTCCCCTGCGGTCCCCCGGAAGAGACCGTTCCGGTTATCGGGGTGACGGCGGGCATCATCGGTCTTCTGCAGGCGAATGAGGTGATCAAGTACCTGCTCGGCACCGGAGATCTCCTTGCCGGCCGTCTCCTCCTCTGGGACGGGCTGAAGGGCTGCATGGATGAGCTCTGCATCGAGAAGAACCCCCGCTGCCCTGCGTGCGGAACAGAAACAGATACTATGCCTGCGGGAGATGGGAATATATGAAGGTGAACCTCAGGTTTTTTGCCCGCTTTCGGGAACTGATCGGGACAGAGGTCGAGGTTGACGCAGAGGACGGCGCTACGGTCGCCGATGCGATCCGGCAGGCCTGCGCCGGAAGCCCGGAAGGCCGGGCCGCCATCTTTTCGGATTCGGGCACCTTCCAGGAGCACGTGATCCTGATGCTGAACGGAAAACGGCTGGATGCAGGCATTGCGGCAGATACGAAAGTGGCGGACGGCGATCTGATTGCGGTCTTCCCGCCGGTTGCAGGAGGGTAAGCCGGGTGATTACAATACAGCACGGGGATGTCGATATCGGTGCGCTGATCGAGCAGGCAAAGCAGCCGGAGATCGGCGGTATCGTGGTCTTTGACGGCATCGTCCGGGACGACGACATCCTTGCCATGGAACTGGAGGCCTATGAGGAGGTGGCCGTTCCCGAACTCCAGAGGATTGCCGATGAAGCGACCGCTGAATACGGCCTTCTCTCCGTCGATATCGTCCACCGGATCGGCCGCCTCGACATCGGGGAGAACATCCTGGTCATCGTCGCCGCTGCCGGCCACCGGAAGGAGGCGTTTGCCGGATGCGAGTATATACTCGAGCGGATCAAGGAGAGCGTGCCGATCTGGAAGAAGGAGCTCCGCACGGACGGGGCGACCTGGGTGCCCGGCGAGCGGCCGCACGGGTCCGGTAGGTGATGGCGATGCAGCTTGTCTCCTGCAGAAAGGGCTACCGGAACGAGACGCACCGGGCGGTCTCCCCGGAAGAGACGCTTGCGCGTATCGCCGGGAAACTGCCGATCGCCGGGATCACCCGGGTCGCCGATATCACGAGTCTGGACCGGGTCGGGATTCCGGTCTTCTCAAGCATCCGCCCCACCGCCGGTACGGGCGCGATCTCGGTCTACAACGGCAAGGGGGCGACGCCGACCGAAGCACGGGTCTCGGCGATGATGGAGGGGATAGAACGCTACTCGGCAGAGGTGCATGACCGGGAGGTGGTGATCGCGCCGTACAGCGAGATGGCGGCGGAGGGCGATGCCGTCGACCCGGCAGCTCTCTGCCTCCCGCGGTATGCAGACCCGGACAGGCCGCTTCCCTGGGTTTCCGGATACGATATCGCGCAGGACGCACCCGTCTTCGTCCCGGCCCATGCGGTCTTCCACCCGCTGCCCCGGACCTGCCCGCCGCTTTTCAGGACGAACACGAACGGGCTTGCGTCTGGCAATACCCGGGAAGAGGCGATATTTCACGCACTGGCGGAGATCGTCGAGCGGGATGCCTGGTCGCTCGTGGAGGCGACCCGGCGCCCGGGCCCGGCAGTGACCGATATACCCGATGGGATAGCGGCCGACCTCCTGCAGAAGTTTCATGATGCGAACGTTGCCGTGGGGATCCGCGATATCACGAGCGATCTCGGCATCCCGACGTTTGCCGCGGTCTCGGACGACACGATGCTCAAAGACCCGCGGCTGCTGACGATCGGGATGGGGACGCATACGAGCGCCCGGGTTGCCCTGCTCCGGGCCCTGACCGAGGTGGCGCAGAGCCGTCTCACCCAGATCCACGGCGCTCGTGAGGATACCACCGAGGGCGACGTCAGGGCGATGATCGGCTATGAGCGGGCGAAACGGATGAACCGCTACTGGTTCGAAGCGCAGGACGAGGTGGCGTTCGGGACGATACCGACGCTTGAGAGCGACGACTTTCTCACCGATATCAGGGCGGTGATCGGGGCGCTGGAGCGGGCGGGCCTCCGGCAGGTCGTCGCTGTCGACCTGACCCGGGAGGAGATCGGGGTGCCGGTCGTCAGGGTGATCGTCCCCGGGCTCGAGATGTACGCCATGGATCGGGAGCGGATCGGGCAGAGGTGCAGGGATGCAGCAGACCGCCATCGTCTTTCTCGGACCAAGTCTTGACCGAAAGATCGCCCGGCAGATCCTGGACGCCGATTACCGCGGCCCTGCAGCGCGGGGCGACATCCAGAGAGCGGTGGAAGACGGCGCCACGGTCATCGGGCTCATCGACGGTGTCTTTTTTCAGGAGTGCTCGGTTGCCCACCGGGAGATCCTTCTTGCCCTGAAGCAGGGAGTGCGCGTGATCGGTGCATCCAGCATGGGGGCGCTCCGGGCGGCGGAGCTCGACATACTCGGCATGGAGGGCGTCGGTGAGATCTACCGGATGTACGCGGAGGGGGTGCTCGTCGCAGACGATGAAGTCGCCCTTGTCTTTGACCCCGGGACCTGGCTGCCCCTGTCAGAACCGCTCGTCAATATCAGGGCAACGCTCCTCCGGGCGGAGCGGGACGGCATCATCACGGGCGACGCCCACCGGGTGCTGCTTGAGGCGGCCAGGGCGCGCTATTTCCCGGACAGGACCTATGACGGCATGCAGCAGGACGCACGGGGGCTCGTCGATCCCGACGTGCTCGGGCGGTTTTCCGCATGGCTCGAGCACGGGCGGGTGGATCTGAAGCGCGAGGATGCGATCCGCGCACTGGAGAGGATCCGGGAGATCCTGCAGGAGAGGGAGATCGGCGGCTGAATGCGCCGGGAGCATGAGAGGCATGCGCGATCCCGGAGAGCGGGGTGGAGGCGGCGCTCCGCTGCTCCCCTCTGTCTCTGCGTGCTATATCGGGGAGTATGCCGGTCCTGCCCTGTATGTCTGCATCAGGGGCAGCGCGCTTACGGTCGAGCGATCCGGAGGAGGGGATTCTCCGGGAGCGGTCATATGTGTGGAACCGGATGCGGGGCGATGGGCGGCATTCTGGCACGCTCTTGATCGCATCGGCACCTGGATCGGCATCTGGGCCTGAAAGGCGGAGTACTCCGCGCCGCACGGCTGCTCGGGCGCCGCTTACTGGCATGCCAGCATCGCCGCCGGCGGGCGCGCCGTCGCCTCGCGGGGCGCTGACCGGTACCCCGGGACGTTCACCCGTTTCCTTGCTGCCCTCCACGCGCTGATCGGCAGCGCGGATATCGGGGAGCTCGGCGGGCAGCCAACAAAACAGGCAAAGCATCATGCTCTCCGGCATCGCATACTGCAGGATATGGCAAACCTGAATGTAGCGGTACTGGCTCCGGCAGGCTACGCACGGGATCTTGGAAAGAAGGGGACGACATCGGATATCACCTTTTATAACCAAAAGAGGGGCGAGGATACCGTCACGTTCATCGAACCCACCCGGTACCCCGATCGCCTGGCGCCGCTCTTTTACGCGGCCTCCATGGCGCACGAGGCCCTGGTTGTCATTGACGCGATCACCCCCGCATTCGGCGAATGGGTGCTGATGCTCCAGGCGCTCGATATCGGGAGCGGCGCGATCATCCTGAGGAATTACCTCACGCCCGACCGGCTCAGGCCGTATGTCAGGGGAACGGTTCTTGAGCGGTACGAGTACCTGGAAGAGGATTTCATCGCCCTTCGGGAGCGGTATCTCTGCAGGGCAGGCGAGATATCCGGAAACCAGCCCGATCACTGCAGGGAAAATAGGGGAACGGTCTCCATCGACCACCATTTCAACGTGAAAGGGATCGGGACGGTCATTCTCGGGGGTGTGGAGCGGGGAGTGATCCGGAAGCATGACGCCGTGAAGGTGTACCCCGGAGAGGCGGCCGTACAGATTCGCTCCATCCAGAAACACGACGACGATGCCGGATGGGCGGCGGAAGGCGACCGTGTGGGGCTTGCCCTCAAGAATATCGACGCGGATAGCCTTGATCGAGGCTTTGTGCTCTCAAATGACGAATCGATCCGAAGCAGGATCTCGCTTGAGGCGGAGGCGGAACTCGTCGCATACTGGCCCGCACCGCTGGAGGAAGGCATGGTGCTGCACGTCGGGCACTGGATGCAGTTCGTTCCGGCAAGAGTGGTTTCGGCAAAGAGCAACGGCAACTGGAGGAAGCCGGTGCTCGGACTCGCGCTCGAGAAAGATCTCGTGCATCTGCCCGGGGAGCGGGCCGTACTCCATTATCTCGATGGCGGCAAGCTCCGCATCGCCGGAACCGTCGCGCTGCCGTGACCTGCCGCCATAATCGCCGCCTGCGGTGCAGGGAGCGGGAGGTTCCCGGGCAGCCATCCTGCGGCTGTATTTGCCGTCCGCACCTGCTGCGATGCATTCCACCGCCACCGCAAGTGAGAGCCCTGCAATCGGAGCGGATTGGCATACCTGGATCCATTCCTATGAAACGTCATGAGCCCTCAAAGGCCACAGGCATACAGAACGACAGTGTGGGTGTGCTGCTCACCACCCATGTTCATATAAAACCGCGTATGAAGCCCCTGCTGGGGCTGCAGGCGCAACCGATGAAAATCCATGAGTTTTCTGGAGCATCACGGATCCGGTATCTCCCGGGTCTCCCGGTAGAGTGGACCGTGGGGGACATCCCA
>JAHKLN010000061.1 GCA_020854755.1 Methanomicrobiaceae archaeon
CCCCCCCCCGCCCCACCCCCAGGCGATTGTCTCCACGGTCCAGTATACCGAAATATTCCGCGAAAACAGAACACGGCGAGACTGTGCAGCATCATGGATTTTCATCAGTTGCGCCTGTAGCCCCCATCGGGGGCTTCATAGGCGTTTTATACGAAAACGGATGGAGACGGCCACCATCCCTTTTCATCCGGTATGCCTATAGGTCCAGACTCATATATAAACTCAATGCGCCTGCCGGGACAGCTCGTTATCTCCTGTGCTGCCCATTCTTCGATCGACGGTTAACTGGTTCTTGTTTAATAATTCGAACGATTGATGCCATTCTGTTAATCAAATTAACCCGATCCCGAATGTAAAGCTTCTTATTCTACTCTTCGGAGTATTATTCTGGTAACCATGGCAAAGCACGGGTATTATCTTGCTGCAGCGCTGCTCATTGCTGCGCTGCTCGCCGCAGGCTGTGTCGAGACCAGCCTGGAACAGCCCGGTCCACCGCAGGATCTGCGTATCGCGACCACGACGAGCCTCTACGACACGGGCCTGCTTGACGAACTCCAGGCGATCTTTGAGGAGGAGTACAACGCACGGCTGCTGATCGTCTCGGCAGGCACCGGCAAAGCGCTCGAGTACGGGCAGCGGGGCGACGTCGACGTGATGATGGTGCACGACCGCGCCCGCGAGGACGCGTTCATCGCCGACGGCGACGGGGTGAACCGCAGGGTGATCGCCTACAACTACTTCGTCATCGCCGGGCCCGAGTCCGATCCCGCCGGCATCCGCGGTATGGCGCCCGAAGAGGCGTTCCTGAAGATTCTTGAAGAGGGCATGCAGGGTACGGCAGGCGTCGCCTTCGTCTCCCGCGGAGACGCTTCCGGGACGCATTCAAAGGAGCAGGCGATCTGGAAGGCCGCAGGGAAGGACTATGCGGCCGACATTCAGGGCTCGGGCGCCTGGTACGTCGAGGCAGGCCGGGGAATGGGCGAGACGCTCGTGATGGCGAGCGAGAAGGAGGCATACACCCTCTCCGATATCGGGACGTTCCTTGCCTATAAGGGCGACCTCGAGCTCGTCTCGATCGTCGATGAAGGCGATATCCTCTTAAACGTCTACTCCGTGATGCAGATCAACCCGGAGAAGCATTCCGAGATCGAGAGCGACCTCGCCCGGGACTGGATCAACTTCCTCATCTCCGATGAGGCGCAGGAGGCGATCGCCTCATTCGGCGTGGCGGAATACGGGGAACCGCTCTTCTACCCTGCCGCAGGCAACTGGGAGACGATGGGCGTCCCCCAATCAGAGGTAGAGGATCCGATCCCGTGATAGCCCCCTTCCGCCACCTCTCCTTTTTTACTTTGCCGGACAAACATTCCAGAGATCGGAACCGATGAACGAGATCGTCGAAGGAATTTTCAAGGCCATCGAGCTGATCGTCACGCTCGACCCCGAGGTGATCGAGATCGCGACCCGCAGCATCGCCATCTCTCTGACGGCAACCTTCATCGCCGCGCTGCTCGCCATCCCGATCGGAGCGCTGATCACCTTTCTGGAGTTCCGCGGGAGGCGGAGCCTGATCAACGTCATCCAGACGCTCTACGCCCTCCCCACCGTCCTCGTCGGCCTCTTCGTCTTCATGCTCATCTCCCGCGCAGGGCCGCTCGGTTTCATGCGCCTCCTCTTCACCCCGACCGGCATGGTCATCGGGCAGACGCTCCTCATCCTGCCGATCCTGATCGGCCTGACGATCTCCGCGCTCTCAGGCGTCGACCCGACGATCCGGGACACCCTCCAGTCCCTCGGCGCAACGAAGGTCCAGTTCCTGACAAGCGCCGTCCGCGAGGCCCGGTACGCCATCATGGCCGCAGTGGTGCTCGGATTCGGCCGGGCGATATCAGAGGTCGGCGCGGCGATCATGATCGGCGGGAACATCCGCGGGCATACCCGGGTGCTGACGACCGCTATTTCGCTTGAGACCTCGATGGGAAACCTCCCGGTCTCGATCGCGCTCGGGATCATCCTCCTCTTAATCGCGCTCGTCGTGAATATCCTCCTTGCAACGGTGCAGCATCGGTGATCTCATGCTGGAAATTCAGAATGTGACGAAACAGTTCGGCGAAACACCCGTGCTCCGCGGTGTCTCCGCCTCGATCGCGAAGGGGGAGATCTTTGCCGTCATCGGCCCGTCCGGGGTGGGGAAGTCGACGCTGCTCCGCCTGATCAACCTCCTTGATACCCCGACCGGAGGGCGGATTCTCCTCGACGGGGTCGATATCCATGCCGATCGCCGCCGCACTCTCGAGTTCCGCCGCCGGATGGGGATGGTCTTCCAGAAGCCGGCGGCCTTCAACGCGACAGTATATGAAAACATTGCGCTTGGCCTCCGCTTCCGGGGGGAGAGCGGGCGGAGGGTGCGGGAGAAGGTTGCCGAGGGCCTCGATCTCGTCGGGCTCACCGGGTATGAGCAGAGGAAGGCACGGACGCTCTCCGGCGGTGAGATGCAGCGGGTCTCGCTCGCCCGGGTCATGGTGACCGATCCTGAGATCCTCCTCCTCGACGAGCCGACGGCGAACCTGGATCCGGTCTCGGCCGAGGTGATAGAGGACCTGGTGCTGCGGATCAACCGGGAATATAAGACGACGGTCGTGATGTCCACCCATGACAGGTTCCAGGGCCAGCGGCTCGCCCGGCGGATAGGGGTGATGATGGACGGCGACTTTGTGCAGATCGGGACGCCCCGGGAGATCTTCACCGCGCCCAACGACCGAAAGGTCGCCCGGTTCGTCGGGATTGAAAACATCGTCGAGGGTGTCGTCGCATCGGCGGAGCACGGGCTTGCGGTGATCGATGCGGGCGGGGTGCAGGTGCAGGCGGTCACCCAGCTGCCGGTCGGGACCAGGGTCTGCCTCTGCCTCCGGCCCGAGGATATCGGCGTCAGCTGCACGCCCGCGCATGCCGCGAGCGTCCGCAACGTCCTCCCCGGCAGGGTTGCAGCGTCTGTCCCGATGGGGCCGCTCAACCGGCTCGTCCTCGATTGCGGGATCAGGCTCACCTCTCTCATCACCTGGAAGGCGGCAGAAGAGCTCGGCATCGGCGAGGGGAGCGAGATCTGCGCATCGTTCAAGGCGACCGCCGTCCATGTCGTCCCCGACCGCCGGTAGAAACGCTGCCGACCAGCCTCTCCCCCATCGTTCCGAATCTCCGGATTGGAGCGGCTTTTCTCCCATCTAAAGCCTGCGGCGGCGAACGGCATTGCCACCGGATTGCGATGCCAGCGCCTCTCTCTCTCCGCCGGCATCTCCCGAATCCCTGGATGGGGCGTCTCCCTCCCGCCATGCCCCGGGCAGGATTCCCGGTAATTTCGAGAATTGCCTGCAGGGGATATCCCCGAACCCGAGTATGAAATCCCGGGGGCAACAGGTGTACCTGTTGAAAGCCGAGATGCTTTGGATGGAGGTATCCCGGATCCGGTTTTCGCGGCGGCTGTCCCGTTCGGTCCAGAGCACGGTACAATCGGGGGAAACCGGATCCGGAGTGTCTGTGCAACGTCAAGAATATTCCCATGAAAATGCAAACCGGCATCTGTAAATGGAAGGCTCTCGCTGCTCAGATCTATCCGCTTCAGTACACGGCTTTCCCCAGGCTATCCTAACGGGGGAGGGGCGGCCGGGGAGGGGGTCTCCCCCCATTAGCGTTAACTTATCATATGGGCGCAATGAATTGCTGTTGATACCGCTGAGTTTCAAGCAGTTGACGAGCTCTCCGCGATTGCCCCCGAAAGTCTATTTGCAATGAGATTTTGGCGATA
>JAHKLN010000085.1 GCA_020854755.1 Methanomicrobiaceae archaeon
ATCTGCCGACTGTATCAATTAGAGCCAGCGGCTCAGGCAGAGGGTGCAGAAATACCAAAGACTGCCATTCGGGCAATCCTGACCGATTTTTCCGCTCCATTCGTGATGTGTCCGCAATCGCATCGGAAGTCGCCCCTATCTAATCCGGGCGGACACTCTCTTGTGGGGCAGAGGTTATCGTCCAGATGCTCCCGCGCTATCTACATCCCAGCGAGGATATCCCGAAGTCCTCACGAAGTCCAGCGGGCTGCTGGTGCAACCGGTGTGGTGGACCCTGGGATGCATCATGACGGAGGTGGTGACCGGCGAGGGGGAGGTCCCCTCCCCGCGAGCCGCGATCCCCTGAGGCGATAGCCGGTGGGAAGCCATGCACGGGAGCGCAGAGAGCCGGGCGTGAGAATCTTACAGTCATAAAAAGGCCTGGTATCCATGGGATGATCAATGATATGAGTTTATTTTCAAGTTCTGGTTCGATTTCATGGAAGTACACCTGAAATCGCACACAGGGACATCACATGGTTTTATCAAGTACGTTCGCAGGCCTCAGGGCTTCGTACCCGGTTTCGACACGACCCCTCCGGCAGCCCGGTGGCCGGGGTAAAACTCCCTCCCGGAGGATCCTTTCGAGACGAGCGGCAGGCCAGTGTCGGGTCGGAGGGCTGCCTGGTGCGGCAAGATCAAGGATCAGCGGCCGCCGGGATCAGCCGCAGGTGCCCCGATGAGATCCTGCATCTCCCGGGCGATGTTGATCAGTCTCAGCCAGCTGTTCAGTGCCGCCCGCAATGACGGTAGATCTGCAGCACCCACCGTCAGCACCAGCGTCCTGTCGCCTTCAAGAGAGACCGCTGCCGTGGAACGGCCGCCGACGTCTCCAGCCTCCTGGCAGACTGAAAGATAGAGGGAGCGGGCGGAGTCTGCTGTGAAACGGAATGTCGCCCGGTATTTCATGCTGCCAGCTCGAGTGTATAGCGTCTTTTCTGTGTGCCGTCAAACAGGATTTCTCTATCCTGCTTCTGCATGCAGAACACGTCGATGTAGTCTTTCAACTCTTCATAGAGCGGCATATCCGATACCGCGAGCCCCCGTCTGATCTCATCCTGGCGCTGCACCACCGTATACGATTGAATCGGGATGCTCACGACAGGGTCGCCGCCACGATACACCTGCAGATGGGGTTGCCTGCCCTGCATGGTAACGAGCACCACCGTCTCATCAAGCGACAGCACGTCCACAAGGCCCTGCTTCCCGCGGGTCAGGTAGCGGGATCCGATTGAAAACGCCAGATCCCGTGCGAGTGCCCGTATTTCCGGAAGCGGCTTTCGCGACGTGGTGACAATGGTCATCGGGCCTTGAGGTTTTTGATTCCGGCTCCGCGCTCTTTAAAAAGGATACGGTGCCCGCAGTAGGGGCAGCGTATATTGATATCGATCTCCACCTTCTGTTTGCACCGGGCGCATTTATAGGCAGCCAAATCCGTCTACGCCTCCTTCTGCAGTGAGCGCTCAATGCTCCGGAGAGCCACCCGCATCGCGGGGGTCTCAGGCACGTAGGTCCCGCCGGCGAATTTAAAACCGCATTTGCGGCACTCCCAGATGCCCGTACCCCGGCGGCGCACCGCCGCCTGCTCGCACTGCGGGCAGACATGGCGCGCATGCGTCCCCCTCTCAATATCAGTCACTCTCTTCCGGATGAACCTGCCGTACCTGGGCCCAAAACGGCCCGCACTGCCTGTTACCTTGCCCTTGGCTTTCTGTTTGCGCTTTGCCATTCCGCATACCTCAAATGTATCCTAATCTGTTTGTTCCTGCGACTAATATAGTTGATCACGATTTCCGTTCGAGGATTTTGACGTCGGCAGACCCCCGGGTGATCCGGTTGACGAGATCGTAAAACTCCTCCTGGATGCCTGCTGGGATATTGACGATGCAGATCCACGAACCGTCCTTCTGCCACTCGCTCTGTTCGATTGTGGTGGCCGTCTGAAGCTCACCATATGCCCGTGCAGCGTAATCGGATGGTATCCTCACCGCAATCCGCATCTCTTCGAACCGGATGGGGATGAGCGGCCTGAGTGCCTTTACCGTATCCCTGACGAGCTCGTCGAGATGCTTGAACGGATCGATATTGACCTTTGCCTGCTCCATCGCAAGCTCGATACGCTGGGGTGGGTGGGGGAGGCCGGTCTGCGGGTTTACGGCATTTCTCGCAATGAAGTTGATGACCTGCCTGCGCTTGTCGGCGATCATCTGCCGCCGCTGTTCGGCCGTCAGGTGGATGTCGCCTTTCTCGATGATTCGGCGGGCGATCGGCTCAAATTCGGTTGTCTTGAACACCTTCTGCAACGCTTCATCCGATGCCTTCTCCGCATGCGATGCATTATGAAAGATAAAGCCAGCAGCAACAATATCTTCGATATTTACCTCTTCTCCGTGCCGCACAAGCATTGCCTTGTCAGGATCGACGAGCACCTCAAAGCGCTCTCCGTGGCTTTCCAGCCTGGCGACCACTGCCTGCTCAAGGGGTATCATAGACGGCTCTCAGGGTTGATATCGCTCTACAAACGACTGTACCTCGTTCCTTTCCATCTTGCGGAACTGTGTGTCCTCCGTTAGGATGATCCCCATTTCAACGGTACCTACGTCGAACTTGCCTTCCGTCGCCGCACCCAGAGCCTTGAGACCAAGCATGATGGCTTCCGAGCAGGGAGCGTCGGGCGCGTATTCCTCTTCAAAGATCTTCATCACTGCCGGACGCCCGGTACCAATGCCGGTCGCCTTGTACTCGAGCAGCGTCCCGCTCGGATCGGTCTCGAAGAGGCGCGGTTCGCCTCCGCTGATGCCAGCGATAAGCAGGGCGGTGCCGTAGGGGCGTGCTCCGCCGAACTGGGTATAGGTCTGCATATGATCGCAGAGTTTCTTTGCCAGGATCTCGACATCGATCATCTCATCGTACGAAACGCGGTTTATCTGGGCTTCGATCCGCGCCCTATCCACCAGTGAGCGTGCATCCCCGACGAGGCCGGAGGATGCGACACCGATATGTTCATCGATCTTGAAAATCTTCTCTATCGATGCCTGCTCGAGCAACCGTGACGTGACCCTCTTATCCACGATCAGCACGACACCATCGCTGCACTTGATCCCGACCGCTGTCGTGCCTCGCTTTACGGCTTCCCGGGCGTACTCGACCTGGTAGAGTCTTCCGTCCGGACTGAACACCGTGATAGCCCGGTCATACCCCATCTGATATTGTGGTTGCATTATCTCTCCTCCATATCCGTTTCGGTGAAAAATAATAACTTCTGATGTTTATTACTTTTTTCAATCAAATCAACCTTTTGACACGGATAGTGATAAGCGGTAAAATACTTTTCTCCAAGCAGGATCTCGGACGCCTCCCCTGTCTGGCATACCGGTTTCATCCGCCGCTTCATTGCCGAAATGGTGCCCGACGTTGCCAGTGTTCTGAGTGCGATCCGGCGATCGCCGATGAATGTCACGGTTGCAAGCGCCGTTGCTAGGTCTTGCTCGGTGCCCCGCAGGCAGCGCACGACAGCGTACTCCCCGTCACAGAATACCACCGCCGGCGCCGCGAGGCCGATCGCCGCATCACCGAAGAGAGAGGTTGCGGCTTCATGAATTGCAAGGTACAGCTGCTTTGAATCCGGATGTGTTCCAGCGGGCAGGATACGTACAAGGATATACCTGCGCTTCTGCCGCATTGCCGGAGGACGCGGCCTCATTCCAGCACCCTCACCGGCTGCCGGGGCGTAAGAAGCGTCCCGACGGTTTTCAGCGCTGCATGTACTTCTTCGGAGGTCATGCCGAATAGTGCGCAGAGGGCTTCTGCATCGCGGACGGATCGCTGATCGAGGATGGATCTGGCATGGCTTGAGATCGTGAGCAAAAACCGGTAGCGGCGGTGGAGCGTGAGGATATCCGCATACCGCTGAATCACTCTCTGCCTCGCGCTTCCCCGGGAGTGGAGAAGAGGGTGGAGGCTGATATCGACCGCTACGCCCCTGTCAGCCGCCATCCGCGCCGAGACATGGTCGAATGAGTTACGCGGGGTGGTATGGATGCTTCTGAGGATGTGGATGCCTCGAAGCGGGATCACAGATCGATTAAAGGTAAGGTTGCCTGCGTCGACGAATACGATATCAGTCGCACACGACACCCGCCTGAGCCCCGAGAGCACATCTCTCATCGATTGCCCTGATATAACGCTCCCTCGCAGCGCTACAAGCCCTTCCAGGGCGCAGCGCTCACCGTCCACGGCAACGACGCTGTCAAACCCGAGGTCGGCAGCCTCGATCGCCATCCTCCGGAGCGAGGAGTCCCCGGCAGGATATGGGCATATACCGGCATCGGTGGCGTTCATCCGTCCGTGTCTATAAAAAGAGGTGGTTATTTGCCGCGGTTCGCGTGGGAGCGGATGCTCGGCCGGGTCTTCTCAGTGCCGCGGCCTCTATTCCGCATTCCTCGCCCCTTGCGCCCCGAATATGTCTTCCCGCGCTCTGCACGGCCGCGGTGGGCCGGATCTGCGACCCAGGCGAGATGGGGGTCGCTCCGGACGGCCGGGTGACTGCCGTCCACCAGGATCACCTCAAACCACCGATACCTGCCGTCTTCCCCCACCCAGTATGAGTTGAGGGCTTCCATGTTCGGGTACTTCCGTGACGCCCGTTCCTCTGCAATCCGCTGGAGGCTCTTTGCCGCCGTTATACGCCGCATCCCCATCCGTGCCGTCCTGCGGCCACGCACGTAGCGGGGCTTTCTCCGGCCGCCGCGGCGCACCTTGACGCGTACGACGATGACTCCCTGTTTTGCCTTATATCCGAGCGTTCGGGCGCGGTCAATACGGGTTGGGCGTTCCACGCGCACAACGCTTCCCTCGCGCCTCCAGTGCTGCAGACGGTACCAGAGGAGCGTTTTCACCTCTGTCTCGTCAGGCTGCTTCCATGCCTCCCGTACGTAGGCATACATCGATCTTGCCATTCTTGAATCACCTTCAGGTTCAGCGTCTCCGCCACATTCCTTTCCGGGACGTATCCCGTGGTTCTTTACAGGTCAACCGGAGAAGTAATAAATGCTTTGCCCCAGCAGGATCTGCCGCCCTTCAGGTGCAGTGCACCTGCAGGCATTCAACGGCCTTTCCTCTTCTCCACCACGCGGATTCCGTCAATCCGTGTCTCCGGGTACTGCCCCTCCGCATCCTTCTCCGCAGATTTGACCATGTCCCAGATGGTGAGGAGAGCGACGCTCACCCCGGTGAGCGCCTCCATCTCGATCCCCGTCTTCCCGTAGGTCTTCACCGCGACGGACGCTTCGATATACCCCTCTCCTTCGCTGAAATCTACGGCGATCCCGCCGATGGGGAGAGGGTGGCACATGGGAATGAGGCGGGAGGTCTCCTTGACCGCTATCGTTGCTGCAATGCGCGCCGTCGCAAGCACGTTGCCCTTGACGGCCGTCCCCTCTCTGATTGCTCGGAGGGTCTCGCGTCGCAGGTAGATCCTGCCTTTTGCCAGGGCTTCCCGGGCTACATCCGGCTTTGCGGTGACATCCACCATATGGACGCTATCGCCTTTGATATGGGTAAAAGCCGAAGAATGATCTTTTTTATTTGTTCTGTCCATCATGCATCCTGAAGAAAAATTCTGTCCTGTGACGATAAAAATGGAGGGGGTCAACCCTGCCGGCGGTGCGCCGGGCGGTCCCGGGACGTCCGTCCGGCGGGGTATGCCTGCAATCGGACCGGAATCTTGATTCTTTGCAGAATCATGCCGCCGGTGAAATTGTCAGGGGTGCTGTGGGCGCTGTCACCTGCGGAGATCGGGAACGTGTGCCTCTCCTGCGGTTGTGCTTCGCGGGAAAAATCGGATAAATACCGGATTGCCTATGCCTTTGCCGCTCGCCGGCATTTGGCGGTTCCTGTGAAATGCGAACCGGTTTCTGAAATAGGCAAATCCCGTCACCTGGTTCTCTGCACCCCTGTCCACGGCTCCCTCCGGCTATCCACACATGGGAAGGAGCTCGCGGGAGGGGGGCACCCCCCGTCCGCATCCCCCATGGGGTGCCCCCTTGATTGACTGGAACGGGGCAGCAGAAATTTTCGGACCCGGGATACCTTTACAAAATGCCGGTGAAGCCGTTTACGGCCACAGGCGCAACTGATGAAAAGTCCTGGCTCTATACAGATACACTGTGTCCTGTTTTCGCAGACTACCCGGGACAGTGGACCGCAGGAACAATCGTCATGGGGGGGACCGGGGAGGGGGTCTCCCCCTCCCCCGTGAGAATAGCCTATGGGAAGCCGTGTACGGGAGCGAATTGATCTGAGCGGCGAGAGACTTCCATTTTATAAACGGTTCGCATTTTCTTGTGAAACTCCAGGATTTTCATGGTTGTGCTTCCGCCTATCCCCGGCATATGTGCGTTTCTACGAACACCGGGCCGGGTTATGACGTAAAAAATCCTTGCAGTTCTGTTCGTTTCGCCCCATGCACAGTTTCCCCCGGCTATCCTTATGGGGAAGGGATCAGAGGGAAGGGAGCCCCTCCCCAGGCGGGGACGATTCCCCCCACGGTCCGGTACACCGGGATAACCAGAATAACCCGGATCCGGGATACCGGCATCCGGCCATGGATATTTGTCAGTCCTGCCTGCGGCTGCTCTCGGCCTCAGACCTGGAAATGCTTCGATATCGTCCCCCGGCGATCGAATCTGCAGGCCGATCGTTCAACGGCCGATCTATCCCTCGTCTTCCCCTCCTCCATACAGCGCGCCGGGGATATGCATCAGAAGATCGCTCGCTATCATCCCGTACCCGAGCGATCCGGCAGCAGCCATACCCGCGCGGCCGTTTGCATATGCGGCAATGCATGCAGCCTCAAAAGCCGGCAGGTGGCAGAAGAGCGCCCCGATGATGCCCGCGAGGATGTCTCCCGTCCCGCCCACGGTCATCACCTCGGTGCCCGTCCGGTTGAACCGCACCCTGCTCCCGTCGGAGATGATGTCGGTTGCGCCCTTCAGGAGGATGGTGCCGTCGGTTGCGGCGGCCTTCACCGCACGCCCCCGGAGCACGAGATCGTCCGGAGGCCTCGTCCCGGTCATGCGCAGAAACTCGCCTGCGTGCGGAGTGTAGATCGTCTCTTCTGCCACCGGCAGCGGGGTGCGCAGAGCATCCGCATCGAAGACCGCCCGTTCTGCGTTCTCCGCGATCGCCGCCACGACAGAGTGGCTCTTCTCCCCAAGCCCGATCCCGCAGACGACGGCATCCGCCCGGTCGACGAGCCGGAGGATCGCCTCGATGTGCTCCTCTGCGATAAAGTCGCCGGGAAGCCGCTCGTAGATGAGATCCGGCTGCGGCAGCATGACCGGAGATGCCACCCGCACAATATCGGCACCGGCCCGGAGCGCTGCGAGGGCCGAAAGGTACGGTGCCCCCTGATACGGCCCTCCGCCCACCACCAGCACCTCTCCACCGGCTCCCTTGTGCGCCTCCGCCGATCTGGCGGGAAGGAGGGTGAGATCGCCTGGGCCGACACAGCACTCCGCCTCGATTGGGATGCCGATATCCACCGCCTCCGCTCCTTCCGTCTTCGGGCGGTGGAATGCGCAGATGCGCGCCGCCCGGATCCCGGGCGTGGGCACGTCGGCGGCCAGGATGATTGCAGTGCTCTCGTTTGCGAGGTCCACGCAGGCAGCCAGCGGTTCGCGGACGGATCCCGATGCTCCGGTGCCGAGCATCGCATCGATGATGAGATCGGCCCCTGCGAAGAGCGGGCGGAGCGCCAGCACGTCCTGCATGCACCGTACCGGATGCAGGGATACGGCGCTGTGCCGGAGCAGGTGCAGCTGGGCCGCCGCCTCGCGGGTTACCGGTCCCGGTTCGGGATAGATCACGGCCGTTTCGGCCTGATGCTGCAGAGATCGGGCTGCAACCATCCCGTCGCCGCCGTTATTGCCCTTACCGCACAGGATCAGCACCCGCTCCGGCCGATGCGCCTGCGCCGCCAGGGCGAGGGATCGCCCTGCGCTCTCCATCATCTGCAGCGAGCCAAGGCCGAGCGCCATTGCATTCCGCTCGACCGCCCGCATGCGTGCCGCACTGATCTGTCCTGTCTCCAGAAACTCCTTCATCACATCCAGCATCATCCCGTTGCGATCCTCCTCTCTCTGATTCTGCTATGGCGTTCATCGTTAGATACTTTTTCGAAGTGACGGTGCAATCCTGAAACGATCGAGAAGCCCTGCGGACAATACGGCAACATCTGCGCTTTGCAGGAAGATCAAGCCGGTTTGCGTATTCCATATCGCCCCGCACACAGTACGGATCCCCGCTGCCTGACGCAGGGGAGGGGGTCTCTCCTGGCCGGCGCAACTCCTCCCGCGGTTCACTGCACCGGGACGGCCGGGATATTATCAGACACCGCACGCCTCTATCCGGCTCATCCTTTTCATCGGTCGCGCCCGTGGCCAATTTCAGCCCCGTCAGGCCTATAAGGGCTCATCCCGGGCTGCCATTGCCGGGAGGAGAAGATCTTTTTGAGGCCTTTCTGTCCTCTTGTGCGCCCACCTGCGGAGGAGGGCCGTGTTTGGAAGCCGGTATGGCGGAGCCGGGTGCTCCCACCCGATATATTGCCGTTCTGCAGGCGGCGCCCGATACCATCGGCGAATGCCTCTGCCGTAATAGGTATAATTTATTGGCGCAGGATGCCTACAGGTATGGAGATGGGGTTTTCCGGGGACGTCAGGAGAGCGGCCGAAACGATACGTGCATTCGATGAAGCGACGATCATATCGCATATCGACGCCGACGGCATCAGCAGCGAGGCGATCCTGGCGCAGGCGCTCGCACGCGAAGGCATCACCGCCCGGTCCGTCTTCGTCAGGCAACTCGAACCCATGGCGATGCGCCACGTGCCGACCGACAGCACGCTCAAGATCTTTGTCGATCTCGGCGCGGGACAGCAGAATCTGCTCGAAGAGCACGGGCTCGATGCCGGGGAGGTGCTGATCGTGGATCACCACGTCAGCCAGCCGTGCGATATGCCGTACCCGCAGGTGAACTGTCTGGACTACGGGCATCAGAAATTGAGCGCCGCTGGCATCGCCTACCTGATCGCAAAGGAGATGGACCGGAGCAACATCGATCTCGCCAAACTCGCCGTCGTGGGAAACGTGGGGGACATGATGGCCCGGGAAACCCGTGGACTCACCGGTCTTGCACGCGAGATCGCCATGGAGGGCGTCGCGTACGGGAATATCATCGTGCGGGAGCGCGATCTCAACTGCTACGGGACCTCCACCCGCCCCGTGCAGGTCTGCCTGGCCTACAGCGATGATCCGTACATCCCGGGCATCAGCAACAGCACCGCCGGAGCACTCCGGTTTCTGCAGAAACTCGATGTTGCGCTCAGGGCGGACGGAGGGCGATGGTACGTCTGGGAAGAGCTGCCCATGGAAGAGAAGCGGACGATCATCAGCGCCCTTGTCCAGCAGCTGGTCGCCCACGGGAAGGAGACCGACCGGCTCTTCGCAGAGACCTACCTCTTTCCCGACGAGATGGAGCGGACCCCGCTCCGGAACGCCTCGGAGTACGCCACCCTCCTGAACGCATGCGGACGCTGGGCAAAACCGCGTATCGGCAGCAGCGTCTGCCGCGGTGACCGGGGCACGTCCTATCAGGAGGCGGAGTACATGCTGCGCCACCATCGCACCATCATCAGGGAGCTGCTGCAGTATATTCTGGAGACCGGCGTCACAGAACTCTCACACCTCCAGTACATCTGCACGGGCGACCGGTTCCCGGACACGATCATCGGGATCGGCGCCGGGATGGCACTCTCTAAACTGAACTGGCAGAAGCCGATCATGATACTGGGCGACGTGACTGATGACCCGGAGATCGCGAAGGTCTCGATGCGAACCAATGAGTGGGCTCTGCGCCGGGGGATTGATCTCCAGCAGGCGCTGATGGTGGCGGCCGAAGAGGTTGGCGGTGCGGGAGGGGGTCACCGGATCGCTGCAGGGGCATATATACCAAAGACCGTCATGGAGGAGTTTGCAGACCGTGTCAACAGCGTGCTCGAGCAGCAGCTTGCAGAAACGTGTCAGGACGATTGCTGACTATCAGTTCGGCAGCGGAGTCGGGGCGATCCTCTTTCCCGACCGGTGCGAGTTCATGCTCTCAAACACCGGGAGGATCCGGCAGGTGCTGCTCGACGGTCAGCGGATCGCCACGGTCAGGGCACAGGACGGCCGCCTGACGCTTGGAATCGTCGGTGCGGCGCGCCTGATGGCAGCTCTCGATCCGCCTGCGTATCGGGTCGTGATCCGGGACGACGTGGCGGAGTTCATTGCGAAGGGCAGGAACGCCTTTGCAAAACATGTCGTCTCCGCAGACCCGGATATACGCGCAGGGGACGAGGTGCTCGTCGTTACCGGCAGGGACGAACTCCTTGCGACCGGGTCCGCCCTGCTTGCCGGGTGGGAAATGCCGGCATTTAATTATGGAGTCGCAGTCAAAGTACGACAGGGAAGGGATCTCGAATGTTTCCAGGAAATATAAACCCGAAAAAGATGAAGCAGATGATGAAGCAGATGGGCATGGAGATGGCGCAGATCGAGGATGTCGAGCGGGTTGTCATCTCCACGCCGAAGGGGGACTACATCTTTGACGACGCGGAGGTGGTCGCAATGACCATGCAGGGCATCACGACCTACCAGCTCACCGGCACTCCCCGCTTCGAAGCGGCAGCGCCCGATATCCCCGCCGAGGACGTCACGCTGGTCGCATCGCAGACCGGCGCCACCGAGGACGATGCGCGGGCGGCGCTCGAAGAGACCGGGGGCGATATCGCCGCCGCAATCATGAAGCTCGCAGAGCGATGATCGGCGACGGGGAACGGGTGCTCCTGGTCTCGCAGGGCCGGGAGTACTTTGTTCTTGCCGGTGCAGGCCAGCTGAGCACCGATCTCGGAGTGATCGACCTGAACGCGCTCGTCGGGGCTTCGCCGGGAGAACTCGTAAAGACACACCTCGGCGTAGAGTTTCAGGTCCTACGCCCGCGCCCGACCGATTTCTTTGCACATGCACGCCGGAGCGGCGCGCCCATGCTGCCGAGGGATATCGGTATGGTGATCGCTCATACTGGCATGAATCGCCGCGACGAGGTGCTCGACGCCGGCTCAGGCAGTGGAATTGCGGCGATTTACTTTGGAGGCATCGCACGCCGCGTGACGACGTATGAGCATCGGCCGGAGTTTGCACGCTTTGCCGAAAAGAACATCGCCGATGCACGCCTCGAGAACGTCCGCGTGGTGGCGGCCGACGTGCTGGAAGCGGAGGGCGAGTTCGACATCGTCCATCTCGATCTGGGCATCACGGAGGAGCACATCCGGCATGCCCACGCACTGGTCCGCCCGGGCGGCTACCTCGCCGCATACACTCCGTTCCTCGAACACCTGTTCATCGTCCTGGACACAGGCCAGCAGCTCTTCAGGGAAGTGAAGACCTATGAGTGCATCGAGCGTCAGATGACACGTACCGGCAGGGGCACCCGCCCGTCCACGCAGGTGGCGCACAGCGGATACGTCACGATAGCACGACGATAGCGGTATCTGCAGGCAGGGGCGCGCTTCTCGCGTTCCCGGCCTGTCTGCGTGCCGGCACACTTTTTATTCCCGGAGCAGGCCGGACCACCCGGTATACCCGCAGTAAATGCACCCGTCGCCGCCGCAGTGGCGGCATCGCTGTGCGGGCTGGTGCACCATAACGAACCCTTTTTTATTGCAGTACAGGCACCCGAGGCCTTCACAGTGGCAGCAGGTTTCGGGCGCATACTCGCTTGCAGGCTCACTCATACCATTATGCATGCACTGCCATCCAGCATAAGCATGCCCCGGCATACCCGATCCCCGCATCAGATTGGAGTTGCAGCCGGGTCCTGCGGGGCAGGGAACGCAATCCTTCGCCTGCGGCAGCATCAGGTTCCGGAGAGGCAGGGTGTGAAGCATGTATATGACTCTATTAGGGAGGAGGAGAAAATCACTACTGGATGAGTCTCATGAGCAACCTGTCTCGCCGTACTCCACGCGGCAGGGAAGTGATCTCCGGAAGGTAGACGGCAATGTATCACATCATCTCGATTCGGGATTTCGAGCGGAGGGAGCTTGATTATATGCTTGATAAAGCAGAGGAGTTTGATGGGCGCGCCTGCGATCCCCGGGCGCTCGAAGGCAAACTCCTTGCACTCCTCTTCTTTGAACCCAGTACGCGCACACGAATGTCATTTGAGGCTGCAATGGCCCGGCTCGGGGGAAGATCGATCAGCATGGACAACGTGGAAGCCAGCTCGGTGGTGAAGGGAGAGACGCTTGCTGACACCATCCGCGTGGTGAGCGGGTACGTCGATGCAATCGTCCTGCGCCACCCGAAGGAGGGCGCGGCACGGATGGCAAGCGAGTTTTCCGGCGTGCCGGTGATCAATGCCGGCGACGGCGCGGGGCAGCACCCGTCGCAGACGCTTCTTGACCTCTACACCATCCGGCAGTCCATGCCGATCGACGGCATCGATCTCGGGCTGCTCGGCGATCTCCGGTACGGCAGGACAGCACATTCGCTCGCGTACGCGCTCTCGCTCTACGGAGCGAAACTCCACGTGATTGCCCCGAACGGGCTGGAGCTGCCGGCAGGCATCGTTTCTGAGCTGGACGAGCGCGGCATGGAAGTCGTCGAGTACGAGGACGTGAACGATATCATCCGTGAGATCGATGTACTGTATGTCACCCGGATACAGCGCGAACGCTTCCCGGATACGGCATCGTACTTCAAGGTGGCATCCAGTTACCGGATCACCCCGGACCTGCTTGCCGATGTGCGGCAACACTTAATCATCCTCCACCCGCTCCCGCGGGCGGGCGAGATCGACCCCGGGGTGGACCGGCTGCCCTATGCCCGATACTTTGAACAATCGCGGAATGGAGTCCCGGTCAGAATGGCCCTCCTGCACGAGGTGATCCGGTGAAGAAGGAAGATCATGTACACGGCCTGGTCATCAGCCCGATCAAGGACGGCACGGTCATCGACCATATTACTGCGGGCGAGGCCCTCAATGTACTGAAGATACTCGGCATTACGGGCTCGACGACCGAATGCTTGAGCATCGCAACCAATGTTGCAAGCAAACGGCTCGGCCGGAAGGATATCGTCAAGATCGAGAACCGTGAACTCCGGAAGGAGGAAGTCGACCGCATAGCGCTCATCGCCCCGCAGGCACGGATCAACATCATCCGGGAGTATCGGGTCGTCGATAAGAAAGGGGTGGAGATCCCTGCGATCCTCCGGGGAGTTATCCGCTGTCCGAACCCGGGCTGCATCACCAGCACGAACGAACCGATCGAGAGTGCCTTTGAGGTATTGCCAAAGGGGCTCCACTGCCTCTACTGTGACTGGTGGATTACACAGGACATCGCATCGCACATCATCTGATCAGGCGTCCGTGGGGATCGATCTCTCCGCGATAGATGCGCGTGCTTGAGATCCAGCGTCCGTCCTCGGCGAGCACGCAGGCGATCCGATAGACATCCACCTTTCTCCTGCCCCTCTCCTCTCTCTTCCGGTTGATCTCGGCAGCAACCGGGAACGTATCCTCGCTCACGACGAGTGCATCGAAATCCGCATCCAGCGCTGATCCGTATCGATCGCTGAGCGGTTCGATCGACCACTCCGCAGGAAAGCCGCTGCTCCGGATGAAATTCTCGAGATCCCGCCTTCGATCCTCATAACTCCTTACAGGATGGCTTTTCCTGCCGGCAAACTCGTCGGTCGTCAGGCCGATGGCGACGCTGCCGGCGGGTCCCGCAATCTCGAATGAGCGGCTCAGGAGTCTCTTATGCCCGTCGTGAAGGGGATCGAAGGTGCCCCCTACCATAACTTTCATTGGTGGGAGAGGTTCAACTCTTATACTATTATGGATAGCGGTACGGTTGCAGGCTCCGGAGGATTTATCGCGGAGAATGCGACGATCATCGGAGATGTCGTCCTCGGTGATGAAGTGAGCGTATGGTTCGGTGCGGTGATCCGGGGGGATAAGAGCCGGATTGAGATCGGCGAATGCTCCAATGTCCAGGACAACGCTGTGGTGCATACGACGATCGGGTTCCCGGTTGCAATCGGCTCTTTCGTCTCCGTCGGTCACGGGGCAATACTGCACGGCTGCACCATCGGGAGCGAGGTGCTTGTCGGCATGGGCGCCATCATTATGAACGGTGCGGTCATCGGGGAAGGCTCGATCATCGGAGCGGGCGCCGTCATCACCGAGGGCAAGCAGATACCACCCCATTCTCTGGTGCTCGGTCTGCCTGCAGCCGTGGTGAAAGAGACGACCGAGAAGCAGCGGGCGTTTATCGTGGAGAATGCGCGGGAATACGTGAAGCTCGCCGGGAGATACCGGAATGGCTGACGTAGCGGTGATCGGAGCGGGTGTTGCCGGCATCCAGGCGGCGCTCGATCTGGCGAACCATGGCCTGCATGTCTACCTGATAGAGCGCGAACCGACTATCGGGGGGCACATGGCACAGCTGGACAAGACCTTTCCGACGAACGACTGCTCCATGTGCATTCTCAGCCCGAAGATGCTCGAGGTGTCGCGGCATCCCAACGTGACCCTTCTCACCTGCACCGAGGTGGCGTCGGTCTCCGGGGAGGTGGGCAACTTTTCGTTGACGCTCATCCGGCATCCGCGATACGTCGACGAGAACCTCTGCAACGGGTGCGGGGACTGCGTCGAGATCTGTCCGGTTGAGGTCTATAACCGGTTCGACGCCGGTATCGGCGTCCGGAAGGCGATCTATAAGCCGCACCCGCAGGCCGTGCCCGATATTGTCATCAAGGACAACGACCACTGCATCGAGTGCGGGCTCTGCTATGATGTCTGCGGGCTTGATGCAGTGCTGCGGGAGGATGCCGGGAGAACAATCGATATCACGGTGGCGAGCATCGTGGTTGCGACGGGGTATGCGACATTTGACGCGCGCAACAAGGTGCCGATGCGGTATCTCGACGTTCCCGACGTGATCACGAGCCTTGAGTTCGAACGGATGATCAATGCGAGCGGGCCCACCGGAGGGCAGATACGCCGGCTGAGCACCGGGCAGAGGCCGCGGAGCATGGCGTTCGTGCAGTGCGTGGGTTCCCGCGATATCGCTCTGGGCAGGCCCTACTGCTCAGGGGTCTGCTGCATGTACGCCATGAAGAATGCCATGCTCATCAGGGAGAAGTATCCGGAGACCGAGGTCATCGTCTTCTATAACGATATTCGGGCGTATGGGAAGGGGTACGAGGAATACTTCGAACGGGCAAAAGCGATGGGCGTCCGTTTCGTCAAGGGATTTCCCGGCGAGGTGCTTGATAATGGCGACAGCCTGATGATGCAGGTGGAGGACTGCGAGACCGGTGTCGTCGAGCGCTTCTATCCCGAACTCGTCGTCCTCTCGGTCGGTCTCGAGCCTGCGCGAGGCGCCGACGCCGTGGCCGATATGCTGGGCATTCCCCATGACGAAAACGGCTTTTTCTCTGCCGCAGATGAAAAACTCGGGCCTGTGCTGACGATCAGGCCCGGGATCTACGTGGCCGGGGCGGCGGCTGCACCGCGCGACATCCCCGATTCCGTGGCCATGGCAGGCGCGGCAGCGATGAGGGCCTATATCGACGCGCTGCGAGCGGAGTGACGGGTGCTGCGATGGACTATACTCTCTCCTGGGATGCGGATGCCGGTGGCATCAGGTATATCGACCAGACGCTGCTGCCGGGCCGATGCGAACCGGCCCTGTGCACCACGATCGATTGCCTGGCCCGGGCAATCGAGAGGCTGGAGATCCGGGGTGCTCCGGCCCTCGGCATCGCAGGCGCGCTCGGCGTGGCCCTTGCGGCTCGCACGAGCCCTCACGAACGGATGGAGGCGTTTCTTCGAGATGTCCGCGGGGCGGCGGAGCAATTGAAGAGCACCCGGCCCACCGCCGTCAACCTCGCCTGGGGCATCGATCGCGTCCTCGCCCGGATTGAACGGGCTGATTCAGTCGATGAAGCGCGGCGGTCAGCGGTTGCCGAAGCGGAGGCCGTCGTCCGCGAGGATGAAGAGTCCTGCCGCACCCTCGGGCAGCACGGGGCCGGGCTGCTCCCCGATCCCTGCACCGTGCTGACCCACTGCAACGCCGGTGCGCTGGCATGCCGGTGCTGGGGCACTGCTCTCGGGGTCGTCAGGTCTGCCGTCCGGGCAGGCAAGCAGGTGCGGGTGATCGCCTGCGAGACACGGCCGCTCCATCAGGGCTCGCGTCTCACCTGCTGGGAGCTTGCCAGGGACGGGATCGATGTTACGGCGATCCCGGACTCAGCGGCCGCTTACCTGATGCGAAAGGGCGGGATCGACTGCGTCATCGTCGGGGCCGACCGGATCACGAGCGATGCCGTCTTCAATAAGATCGGCACCTACATGCATGCCGTCGCCGCCCGTTACCACGCCATACCCTTCTACGTGGCTGCCCCGCTCTCCACGTTTGATGCAGGCCGTTCTGAGAAGGATATCGTCATCGAGCAGAGAGACCGTCGGGAGCTGGCGTACTGCGGGGATAGGCAGCTGCTGCCCGAAAAGGTTAACGTGCTGAACTACGCATTCGATGCAACGCCGCTCTCTCTCGTCAGTGCGATCATCACCGAGGAAGGAGTGCTTTGCCCTCCCTATGATCTGCTCTCCCGATCAGGGATCGGACCGGCACGTTAGGTGGGTGCTTATCGAATGTTCGCAGAATCAGAGGTCTGGACCCAGCTGATGATCGTCATCGGCGAGGTGGCGGTACTGGCGATCGGGACACTGCTCATCACAGCGATGGCGCTTGCGGTCATTGCGTTCTACTCGATCAGCAACGGGACGTTCTACTTCCCGCGGCTGTTGAAATCCGGGCTGGTGCTGCTTGAAGGGCTCGTTAAGGCTATCTGCAAGCTGCTCGGGCTCGACGATCGCGACCTGCTGACGTTCTTCATCAATCTCCATAATGCGATGAACAGCAAGGCCTTTTCAGAGATCCCCATTCATAAACGAGCAATATTCCTCCCCCAGTGTCTGCGGTCGTCGCGGTGCCCCGGACACCTCACGCCGGAAGGGATCGTGTGCAAAAACTGCGGGGGGTGCGGCATCGGAGAGGTGAACCTGCGGCTTCAGGCTGCAGGATACAGGGTCTTTATCATGCCGGGTTCTACGTTCATCAAGCGCATGGTCAAGAAGTACCGCCCGACAGGCGTCATCGGCGTCGGATGCCTGATGGAGGTGAAAGAGGGGCTTGAGATGTGCGACCGGATGGGACTGGTCGCGATGGGAATTGTTACCTTAAAAGACGGGTGCGTGGAGACCCTGGTCAACTGGAACGATGTCTTTGACGTGGCCTCGATGGGCGTCGAGCCCCGGCTAAACGGTGTAGACCTTCACGGCCCTGCCGACTAGCCGGTCGCTTTTTATCTTTCCGTGGACGTAGATGGTCCCGCTGCTCGTCACGTCGCCCACCCGGACGCCCTGGCGAAGCGTGATATTCCCTCCGGCGGTTACGGATTTGAGCCGGGCATTATCGCAGATCACGACGTCCTCCTCTACGACGAGCGGCCCTTTGAGCCTGACATCGCGGCCGATAACCGCACTCCTGCTCTCGACCCGTCCTCCCACCGTCGACAGCGGGCCGAGTTCGAGCCTGCCGCCGACCTTCAGCCAGCCCCAGATATGCGTATCGGGGGGTACGATGAAGTCCCCGTCGATCTTTACGTTGCCGTCAAAGAAAGCGCCCCTGGGTGCGATGTAGGTATCCCCCCGCCGGTATACTTTCGTCATGCTCTTCTGTACAGCTGATTGCATGAATATATTAAGGTTTCATTTGATGGCGCACGGCGCACCGTCGTGCGACATGCGGATGCGGCCCTGCACCCGCCCGCCCATCGCCAGAGCGGGGGGTATCAGGGCACCGGAGGGAGAGCGTCCCCGGCACCCCCTATATGACCGCAGCAACGGCAAAGACGAGCAGGGCGGCAAACATACCGGTCTTGAGAAGGGTCGTCCCCCGCGAACGCTTCACGCACGCAGGCGTGGTGCAGTAAACCGCCTTCCACGCGCCGGCAAGGATGAGCAGGTCGACGAGCCCGATGCCGATGAGATAGAACCCTCCCCACCAGTCGCCGATGGGAAGGTAGCTCACGACTACGGCACCGCAGGCGCAGGCAAATGCCGCATGGGCGGTGCCGCGGACTCCGATGATCATCGGAACGGTATGCGCACCGCCCGCGAGATCGCCATCGACATCCTCGGCATCCTTGAGGAGTTCCCGCGAGAGCGTGGCAAGGAAGGTGATGCCTGCAAGCGGCAGGTTCTGCAGCAGGCCTTCCGGGCCGGCAGCTGCTCCGCCGAAGAGAAAGATGCTGGCTGTGAGGTATGCGATCGCAATGTTCCCGAGCAGCGGTTTCTTCTTCAGGTTTATTGCATATGCGGCCAGCATTGTCGAGTTGATGACGGCGATTGCGAGTGCGGGGAGATTGATCGCCGTACAGAGGAGTATGCCGGCAAGAAAGAGGAGCGCGGCTGAGAGGCGTGCGGACCGGAGGCTGACCTGGCCGGAGAGGAGGGGGCGGTCCGGCCGGTTGATCCTGTCGATCTCGATGTCGTACACGTCGTTTAGTACATTGCCCGCCGCTGTGACGCAGGCCACAACCCCTATCAGGAGAAGGGCTATCGGAGTGACGGTCCCGGTCGCAATCAGGTATCCGAGCACCGCGGCAAGGCCGGCGACAATGGCGTTGGTCGGCCGCGTAATCCTGAAGAGTCCCGCCGCGCTCATGGTCGTGGAATTATAGGTCTGCAGGCGCGGTTAAATAGATAGAGTACCTGCATTGCGGCCTGCCCGAGAAGAGAGCCCCCGCCGGTATCCGGCAACCGATCATGAGGATTATCCCGCTTCCTGTGCGCTGACCGGACGGATATCCTCGCATGAGCCGAAATTTTTGCATTCCTGCACGAAACCCCATCAGTCCAGGGCCACAGGCATACCGGAGGAACATGGAAGGTGATGCTCACCATCTATTTGCATAGAAAACCGGGTATGAAGCCGTTTTCCGGCCACAGATGCAACGGATGAATATTCTTGAGCCTTCACCGATAACCAGGGCCCGGTTTTCTCTGACCGTCCCTGTATAGTGGACCGGGGAGTAGCCGTGTGCGGGAACAGATTGAATCGAGTATCGAGTATCGAGAGTATCCCATTTCTGATACTGACTTGATTTCAATGGGAAGATCAAGCCGGTTTCTGAAATAGATGGATCTCGCCACTCAGTTCTTTGCACTCCCGCACACGGATTCTTACCGGCCATCCCCATAGGGAAGGCGGTACACTCCACGGTCAAAGCCACCGGGATGACTGCAGTATCTCCACTACCGGTTCATCGATCTCCAACCCGGTACACCAGCAGACCGCGAGGCATCCTGCGCGTTTCTGGTATCGCCGCACCTGCAGTGCCACCTGCGGCCCGGGCGGTGCACACAAAATACGGTGTCTGGATGGCGCATCATGCATCCCCGGGAGCGATGACCGTCATGCCGGCTCGCGACCGATGAAAGGTGCGGTATCTGCTGCAACGCTTCAGTCATGCTGAATCTGAAGAGCCCGCATACAGTACTGGTCGACGGAGTGGAGCAGGGTGCTCTTTGCCCTCCGCGCCCTCTCGTCGTCCCCGGAAAAGGCATCCCGCAGGATGTACTCAAGCGCGGAGATGTAGTGGTGCTTCCTCCCGTACGCTCTTTTCACCTCCTCAAAGCAGAGGATCGCCTCGTTCTTCCTGCCGCAGAACGCCTCGAACACGCAGTCCGTGATGAGGAGGAGGTGCTGGGGCATTCCCTTGATGATTGCGAGTTTCCGGAAGCTCGCATAGGACTGCTGCTGTGATGCGATGATCGCAAGCTTGAGCCCGAAATAGATCGGTTCGGGATCGTCGGGGTATTGCTGCATCATCTGCTTCACGATCCCCGCGGCTCCGCTTCCATTCCGCTGCTCGATCTGCCAGGCAAACGATTCAGCGAGGAAGTCCCTGTCGTCATGGAATCGATCCGTTGCGATCCTGAGCAGCCCGCTCCGCCGTCCGGCATCTCCGTCTGCCTTTGCCTTTCGTATCCCGATGCGGAGGAGTTCCGGTTCGCCCGGGAACCATTCGATCGCAAGGTCGAGCATGAACCAGAAGAGCGCGTTTAACTGCGAATCCTTCAGTTCCAGAGACCGGATCCGGTTTATCGGCGGGCGCGCCCTTGCAAGCGCGAGCATCTCCTCGCGGGCACGCAGCTCCATCTCGTTCGGACGCGGGCCCTGCTGTCCGGCTCCCGTCCGCGGGAGGCTCTGTGCGTAATGGCAGTAGGCGATGGCGGTGTAGATAGCTGCATCGAACTGCCGGTATTTTGCAAGGTATTCGATTGCATCGACGTAATTGCCGCTGTTGATCAGCTTCAGGCCGGCGATGATCTCCAGGGTCGCCCGCCCTCTCTTCCCGCGCTTCATCCCCATCGCATGGCGGAGCACCTTCTCGATCTGCTCGTTGCCGGGAGATGTCTTCATCGTCATGAGCAGTTTCAGGGCGATGGCGTCGATGAACTCGTCATGCACCTCAGATCTGATATCGGGAAATGATCTCTCCAGTGCAGCGGCCACATGCCCGAAGAATACCGGAGGGCTGGCATCGATCCTCTCGATGTTCTTCTCGATATAATCAAACATCGAATCCTTCAGCTGGTCGAGCTTTCGATTCAGCATGGCTTCGGGCTGCCACTCATCTCCCATATGCTAAAAAGAATACCAGAGACGATATTAATGTTTATACTTACTTTCCTCTCGCTAAAGACGGATTAATAAAAATCTCTGTCATTTATGAACCCCCATCCGCGGGATGGCGTGCTTCCCGCGAGCCTGCACAAACTTCATATTCCTTTTCGAGTTATGACTGAGCAGGATAGTGGATATGCTTTTTATAGAGTTTGCCCGGCACTGCGAACGGCTTGAGGGGATCGCAGGCCGCCTCGAATCAATAGACGTCGTAAGCGAAATCCTGCCCGGACTGAGCGATGACGATCTCCCGATCTTCGTCCGCTTCATTATGGGCAGGGTATTTCCTGACTGGAGCCCGCTGAAACTCGGCATCGGGCCGAACCTCCTCTATGAAGCGGTGGCCTACGTCGTCGGTACGCGAAAGGGGGCTGTGCGTGAAAAGATCAATACTCTGGGTGATGCAGGCCTCGCCGTCGAGGACCTCCTGGCGACAAAGGAGCAGACCTCTTTCTTCCTGCAGGAGATGGATCTAATCGAGGTGTACCGTGATTTTGAGCGGATTGCCATCGCCGAGGGGCACGGATCGCAGCGGGAGAAGCTGCGGATCGTGCGGAAGCTCTTCGCGAATATGCGGCCGCTTGAGGGGCGGTACCTGACAAGGCTCATGCTCGAGGAGCTGCGCATCGGCATGGGCGAGGGGAACGTCCGCGATGCCATCGCAAAGGCATTCTCTGTGGAGATACCTCTCGTCGAGCACGCCCATCAGGCGATGAACGATCTTGGCGAGGTGGCGCGCCTGGCCCGGCAGGGGCCGGAAGCGCTGAAGAGCGTAAGGATCGAGGTCTTCCGCCCGGTGAAGATGATGCTGGCGCAGCAGGGGACGATCGCCGAGATGATTGCAGACCACGGAGAAGTGGCGATCGAGAACAAATACGACGGCAGCAGGCTCCAGTTCCATAAGAAGGGGGATGTCTGCCGTATCTACTCCAGAAAGCTCGAGGACGTGACGGTGGGGCTGCCCGATATCGTTCACCTCCTCCGCAATGCCACCGGCAGAGACGTGATCCTGGACGGTGAGACGGTTGCGATCCGGGAGGGCAGGCCGATGCCGTTCCAGTACGTAATCCGGCGGTTCCGGCGGAAGCACGGCGTGGATCTGATGCGGGAGAAGATCGAGCTCGTGCCGTATATCTTCGACATCCTCTACCTCGACGGCGAGACCCTCATCGACCTGCCGTTTGAGCGGCGCCGGAGCATCCTCGAAGAGGTGCTCTCAGACCACATCGCCCCGCAGTACCGGAGCAGCGACGTCGACGAGACCGAGGGCATCTATCGGGATGCCCTGCTGGCAGGGCATGAGGGGATCATGGTGAAGGTCCTCTCCTCGCAGTACCGGCCCGGGATCCGGGGACGGCAGTGGATCAAGGTGAAACCCGGAGTGGATACGCTTGACCTCGCGGTTGTCGGCGGCGAATGGGGCGAGGGAAGGCGGGCAGGCTTCTTTGGCTCCTTCCTCCTCGCCTGCATGGATCAGGGGCAGCTCCTCACGGTCGGCAAGGTGGCGACCGGGATCTCGGACGAGATGCTCGCCTCGCTCTTCGCTCTCTTCAAAGACAAAGTCATTGCCCAGAAGGGAAAAGAGGTGACGTTTGAGCCGGAGTACGTCTTTGAGGTGGGCTACTCGGAGATCCAGACGAGCCCAAACTACAGCAGCGGATTTGCCCTCCGGTTCCCCCGGTTCGTCCGGCTGCGCGACGACAAGAGCGTCGATGAGATCGAGACCCTCGACCTGATCCGGGAGCGGCACCGGCGGCAGTCCGGATCAGGCGGAGGGTTCGAGGAAATCGCGTAGCGTCCTCTGTGCCATAAGGTCGGGGACGAGCCGGCTGTAGGGGAGCCAGCGATCGAACCCGAGTATCCGGGATGCGGCGGCGATCCCCTCCTGCAGGGTATTGCAGTTTGCCGGGGCTGCCTGCATCGCTGCCCGTGTTGCCTCCCGCACTACCCAGGTCCCGAGCGGCGCCCAGTAGTCGCCGGATACGCTCCGCAGGACGAGCACCCGGGCCGAGCGCCCGATCGCCTCGAGGTGTTCTGCGACCCCGAGGCGCGCGGAGTAGTAGGCGCCGGCGAGCGGCGAGTAGCCAGATTTCGTCTGCCGCTCGCCGTCCCTGACGATGACCTCGTCCCCTCCCGACCAGAGGGACTGCCGCCCCCAGATCTCGATCATCTCAAACCCCCAATCTCCTGGCACGAGCAGGCAGACGATCAGGTTGCCGTAGAGCCGGGCATGGTGGAGGCGAATGCCTTCGAGCGGCGGGTACCGGGCGATACGCTTCTTGAGGCGGATCGAGACCATGTCGTCGACCGCCGTGATCGCCCAGCGGGTGGGGACAATCCGGCGCCTCCTGCCGAGCAGGCCTGCGGTGAGGAGCTGGGTGATCCGGTAGACATCAACATGAGATTCATGGAGGAGCGTGCACGCCTCGGTGGCCTTCAGGTCGGTGTCTGACGTGATCTTCTCGACGGGGCGGGCGACCCTGGCGTTCTCCAGGACATCCATCGTCCGGATGCTGCCCGAGAGGCCGACCGGTGCGATCGTCCCGTCAAACCTCAGGTCAAAGGCGATCGGCTTCTCGAACGCAACCTCGACCTCGAGGGGGCTGCCCGAGAGGGCGATCTCCTGCACGCCCCCGGCGATCCGGCCGATCCCGGCATTGCCGCGGATGGTGCGCGCCCGAATCCCGACGATATCCTCGATGCTCATGCCCCGGGCGATCCAGTCGGGCGGATGATCCGGATCGTCGATCATGAGCGGGCCGCCCAGCACCTTCGGGTAGCCGTAGCTTCCGATAAAGACCGATGGTGCACCGCCCATATAGCGATCCGTTGGCTTCAGCCGGAGCTGCGCCTGGAACCTGCTCATGATGGGGCAGCGGTCGAGGCCGCAGAGCCCCTTCCCTTTGCATTCAGCGCACCGCATCAGGTCTCCCACGCAGATCCGCGACGATCCGGACCGTGCCGTCCAGGTGCTCGAGCGCCCGGCGCACCCAGCCCTCCCAGTCCGTATCCTCGTCCGGGAGGGTTGCAGCAAGATCGCACCCCACGTCGTCGTCCCGGCCTGCCGTGACCTCGACCACCACCGATCCGGGGGCGTAGCCCGCGGCGAGGATGCCGTCGCAGTCCCCATCCACCACCCCAAAGATCGGTATGCCGCGGTGCGCGCAGATGTGGCCGCAGACCGCGGTCGTATCGTCCCCGATGCTGAGCACACCGCAAACGCCGGGATCGATGCGGTCGTAGATGGTATGGCCGGCGTGATCGACGACGAGTATCCTGCCCCGGCTGCGGCGCTGCTCGGCCTGCTTCGGAGGCACCGTCCTGATGCTCCCGCTCTTGCACCAGGCGGTCGCGATCTCCGGGCAGCCGCGCCGGAGGAGTTTCTCGATGCCATGCGG
Organism: Methanomicrobiaceae archaeon; assembly: GCA_020854755.1. Classification (GTDB taxonomy): domain Archaea; phylum Halobacteriota; class Methanomicrobia; order Methanomicrobiales; family Methanoculleaceae; genus JAHKLN01. Next base: position 24,301 of record JAHKLN010000085.1, read on the forward strand.
TTTCGGGATCATCCCAAAGACCGGTTCGATCGCGCCGTCCCGGCAGGCGAGGACGACGGTCTCCGCCGTCGCCTGCCCGACCACGATCCCGTTGACAAAAACGGCTTCGCCTGCGATGCACCCCCGGATCTCCCGCATGCCCGCCTTCTCCGTGCGGGCGCTCTCCGCATAAACGAGCGTATAGCCGGTTTTTCTGGCTAGTGCGGAGGCGAGCTCCCGGTCGCCGCGGTTCCAGAGGTAGACGGTTCCTGAAGAGGACTCCAGGTGGACGAGCCCCCGATCGCGCCCGATCCGCTCCGCCACCATCTCGCCGAACAGACGCCCGGACGCAGCCGTCTTGCCGCGGTTGACCAGGAAGGACGGTCCGTCGATCTCCCGGGCGATCACGCTCGGCCGCCTGCAGTCAAAGAGGACCGGAAGCCCGGACTCCTCCGCCGCGGTCCGCGCCATCACTCCCGCGACGACGACGCTGGCGGGACGCAGGCGCTCCATCAGCCATGCGGCGTCGCCGGAATCAAAGGCCTCCGGTCCGTGCACGATCATGACTGCGCGTGCTGTCGGCGATGCATTGATCCCGGTCATGGCCGCGGTCCGGTCATCGCCCCGAGGTCTGCTGGCGGGGCAGGTACGGCACGAGCGAGGCCGCAAGCTTGGCGATGTCCATCGACTGGAGGATGACCCGGCCCGGCCCTTTGAGGGTCGTCAGGAAAAGCCCCTCCCCGCCGAAGAAGACGGTCCGGACACCGCCCGCAACCTCGATGCTGTACTCGACGGAGGTATCGAACCCGACGACCAGGCCGGTCTCCACCCGCACGACCTCGCCGGGCTTCAGCGTCATCTCCACGACGTCTCCGCAGCAGTGGAGGAACGCCGTCCCGCTGCCGCTGAGTCGCTGGAGGATGAACCCCTCCCCGCCGAAGAATCCGGAGCGTATCTTCTTCGTGAACGTGATGTCGAGATCGATCCCCTGCTCGGAGCAGAGGAAGGCGTCCTTCTGCGCGATGAAGTCGTTCCCGTTCAGGTGCAGAGGAACGATCTTTCCCGGAACGTTGCCGGCGAAGGAGACGAACCCCTCTCCGCCCTTCGGAGAGAACTCGGTCATAAACAGGCTCTCGCCGCCGATCATCCGCCGGATTCCCTTGAAGAGCCCGCCCTTCATATTGGTCGTCATCTCCACGTTCCCGCTCATATTGACCATGGCACCCGCTTCTGCATAGATGCTCTCCTCCGGAGCCAGCCGGAGCGTCACCATCTGGAGGTTGTCCCCTGTTATTTCGTACTTCATGCTGCATCAATCAGGTAAAGTTTGGTCTCCTACCGGCAAAAATCTGTGCCTGCCCGCCGCCCATCGGCAAAGGATAAATACGCACGATGTCTTTACCGACATTATGGAAAGGCGCTGGAACTCCATGACCATGAACCTGCTCGAGGATATCGTCACGCCCGGGACCGTGCCGCACCTGGTCGCCGGGCTTGCGGTCACCGTGCTGATCCTTCCCCGGCTGCCCCTGTCGGCGCGCCCCGTTGCTGCCTTCGTCCTGGGAAGGGTTCTCTGACCCGGAGGCCGGCCGGGGCGCGCCTGTCTACCGGTACCGCCCCATACCTGCACGAAGGCTGCCGGACGCGTACTGCCAGCCGGGTTCCGGCCCGGTCAGGGTGATCCTGCACCGCTCCACGAACCAGTTGCCCGACCATCCGAGCACCCACCATTGGTTCCACCCGCCGTATTCGATCTCGATTGCAACGGTGGTATCGGGATCTGTTCCGTATTCGGCATAGACCGGACACTCGAAGAGGTAATAGGAAGCGGTGCTCTCCCTCCCCTCGGGCCCGGGCGTGGGGTGCTCCTCCGCCCGGGTCAGGTTGCGTTTCGGTGAGAGGACCGATTCGTTTCCGAGCGGATATCGGGTGTTGATCTCCTGCTCCCGATCCATGATGGATACGCCGAACCGGATGGACTGGAGTTCCGGCGTCTCTTCCGAGTATGCTGTGGCATAGACGAAGGTAGGTGTCTCGGCAGGTTCTTCTCCCGGCTCTATCGGAATGGGCATGATCCGGTTCCGGTACACCGGAACGATCTCCTCTGCCACAATCCGGAGCATAACACCCCCGTCGACCTCGGCGAGTGTGCAGTTCCATCCGGCGGGTATTCCGTAGGCCTCGCCCGCCAGTATCGCTTCGCCGATCTCGGATCGTCCGTGATGTGAGGGAAGCGGCAGCATGAGGGTGACGTTCTCGAGGGTCGAGTTTGTCGTGACCACAACACGGTAATCGCGCGTGACATGGGCGCTTTGAGTATAGAAGTACGCGTCGATGAATGAGATCGCCGCGACGATGCCGACGACGGCCAGGATGATGATCAGGATCGCCTTTGTGCTGCGCTTCATGGCACATTCTCCGGCGGCAGCGGCGCTATGCGCCCCGGGCCTCTTCAGTACACTCTCTCGTATTGCAGGAAAAGGATTTCCCTGCTTCTGCCGTGGGCATCAGCCCCGCCTCCGCCCGACATTCCTCTTTCTCCGTGCCGGCACCAGGCACTGCCAGGCGCTCCCGATCAGATCTTCCCTGCCCGCCTGCCGCAGCCCCTCGCGGACGAGATCGTGGTTCTTCGGATCGCGGTACTGCAGGAGGGCGCGCTGGATGCGCTTCTCCCTGCCTTTGGGGACATGCACCGGCAGCATCGTGAAGGGATCGAGGCTGGTATGGTACATGCAGGTCGATGCGGTCATCGGCGTCGGCGTGAAGTCCTGCATCTGCTCGCTATAGAGCCCGGTATCGCGGATGAACTCCGCGCACTCGATCATATCGGCGATCGTGCATCCCGGGTGGCCGGACATGAAGTACGGAAGCAGGTACTGCCGCTTCTTCTTTCCCGCCTGCAGGGCGGAAAATCGCTCCATGAATGCGAGGAAGACCTCTTTTGGCGGCTTATGCATGCATGCGACGACCCGATCTGCAACATGCTCGGGCGCGACCTTCAGGTGCCCGGAGACATGGTGCCCGCAGAGTTCAGCGAGGTATGGTTCGTCCTCTGCCGGTATCAGGTCGTGCCGGATGCCCGACCCGATAAAGACCCTCCTCACGCCCGGGATCCGGCGCAGACGCTCCAGCAACTCCCGCTGCCGCCCGTGGCTGCGATCGAGCGAGGCGCAGTCCGTGCCGCACTCCCGGTCCGGGCAGGTGCCGGCGGTGCCCCACCGCGGGCAGACCATCCCGTACATGTTGGCGGTGGGGCCGCCGACGTCCTGCACGATCCCCTTGAAGCCCTGCATCCGTGTCATCCGCTCCGCCTCCCGCACGACGGACGCGATGCTCCGGCTCTGGACGATCCTCCCCTGATGGTGGGTGAGGGCACAGAAGGAGCAGCCGCCGAAGCAGCCCCGGTGGCTGGTGATCGAGAATCTGACCGGCTCGAGCGCCGGGATCGGTTCGGTATAGGAGGGATGCGCCTCGCGGGCATAGGGCTGTTCGTAGATGCGGTCGAGTTCCCCGGTGGAGAGCTGCAGCGCGGGCCGGTTCTGGACGATCACCGTCTTTGGATGCGGCTGCGAGACGGCCCTTCCCCGTATCGGATCCTGCTCTGAGCAGTGAAGGGCAAAGGCCCGTGCGTAGGCGGTTGTATCCTGCTTCACCTCCTCGTAGCCGGGCAGGACGACGAACCGGTTCCGGTCCGCCGCCCGCCATATGCGGAGATCCATTTTATGGACCGTGCCGGAGATATCGGTGATGCTGCCGACGTCCTCTCCCGCAGAGAGTCTCCGTGCGATCTCGATTATCTGCCGTTCGCCCATCCCGTAGACCAGGAGATCGGCGGGAGCGTCTGCCAGGATGGACTGCCTGACCGAATCGGACCAGTAATCGTAGTGGGCGAACCTCCGGAGGCTCGCCTCGATCCCGCCGAGCACGATCGGCGTCTCCGGAAAAAGGGCGTGGATACGGTTTGCGTAGACGATCGTCGCTCGATCCGGGCGGCGCGCCCTCCCTCCCGGCGCATAGACATCCTCGCGCCTCCGCTTCAGGTTTGCCGTGAAGTTGTTCACCATCGAATCGACGTTGCCGGCAGAGACGGAGAAGAAGAGGCGGGGCTTTCCGAGCTTGAGGAGATCCGCGTCGTCCTTCCAGTCCGGCCGGGCGATGACGCCGACGGAAAACCCTGCATCCCAGAGCGTCCGCCCTATCAATGCCGTCCCGAAAGAGGGGTGGTCGGCGTAGGCGTCGCCGGTGACGAGGATGACATCGAACCGCTCGATGCCGAGCGTTCCCGCTTCTTCCATCGACATGGGGAGGAATCGTGGCTGGTGCGGCAGATTAGATGCCATCAGCTTCCCGTCATTCCGGCCTGTTTGCGAAGGCCGGGAGATGGAGGCCGGTGTTTTCGTCGGGGGCGCGCCGTGCGGCCAGCCCGACGAACTCCGTGACGATCGCCTCCACCACGAGATATATCTCTGCCTTCTCCCGCAGGCAGCCGGTGAGCGCCCGTTCCCCCCTCCCGGCGGAGGCGTGGAGGTGGATGGATGGGCCGTCCTCCCCGGGATAGATCGTGGCAAGCCCGAGGATCTCCCACCCGCCGGAGAAGTCCTCGGGGTGCGGCACAGGCGGGATTACCGGTGTTTTTGGCCCGGTCACCATCCTCCCCTCCCGGAGCGCCCCGAGAAACTGTATCATGCCTGCCTGTACGTCCATTGCCGCTACGAAACGGCGTATTTCTTCGAGAAAATCCTCTCCATCGTCTATCCTGACCGTAAAGATCCTGCCGATCCGCCCTTCCGAATACTGCA
>JAHKLN010000004.1 GCA_020854755.1 Methanomicrobiaceae archaeon
GCGAGGATAGCCGGTGGGAAGCCGTGTAAGGGAGTGCAAATAACCAAGTGGTAAGAGCCCTCCATTTCAGAAACGGTTTGCATTTTCATGGGAAACCGCGTATGAAGCCGTTTTACGGCCACAGGCGCAACTGATGAACAACCATGAGTTTCCTGGAGCATCGCGGATCCGGTATCTCCCGGGTCTCCCGGTATAGTGGACCGTGGGGGACATCCCAACGGGGGTGGGGACCAGGGAGGGGGTCTCCCCTTCCCAAAAAATCCCTCCCCCATGAGGATGGCCAGTGGGACGTCGTGTACGGGAGCAGACTGAGTCGATCAGCGAGAGCCTTTCATTTCAGAAACCGGGTTAATTTTCTTGTAAAATAAACCTGTTAAATTATATTGGTTAATTTGATCCGATGTATAAATATTTATTTTACACTTATGAGTAATTATTCTTATGAAAGCACACCCGTTACTCATTCTTGCACTGCTTGTTGCGGCAACCGTCGCCTTTGCATGCGGATGTAGCGAAACCACCGCTGATGCGGCGGGAGCGCCCGACACAACAAAGCCCGAACTGCTCGTCTACTGCGGCGCGGGCATGCGCGAACCGATGGACGAGATCGCGGCGTCCTTCACGGATCGGACCGGCATCCCGATCAACTTCGTCTTCGGCGGATCGAACACTCTCCTCACCCAGATGGAACTGACGGAGATGGGCGACGTCTACATGCCGGGCGCGACCGCCTACTTCGATGCGGCCCGCGAGAAGGGGCTGGTCGAAGAGGAGCATCTGGCCGTTTACCACGTCCCGGTCATCGCCGTCCCGAAGGGCAACCCTGCCGGCATCACCTGCCTTGAGGACATGGCAAAGCCCGGAGTGCGGGTGGCGCTCGGCGAGAACCCCGGCACCGCCATCGGGCAGCTGGGCGACAAACTCCTCGAAAAGAATAACCTTCTTGAGGATGTGGAGAAGAACCTCGTGACCCGCAGCGGCACAGTGAACGAACTGCTGGTCTACATCTCCATGGGGCAGGCCGATGTCGGTATCATCTGGGAGGACCTCTACGTGCCCGAGAAGATGGACTTAATTCACATACCGAACGTGGAGAACACAGTGAAGATCGTCCCCATCGGCGTCCTGACGTCTTCCGAGCACAAGCCTGAGGCGGAGCAGTTCACCGCGTTCGTCATCTCCGACGAAGGCAAAGAGATATTTACCCGGCACGGTTTCGTCACCTACCCGAGCGACACCTACGCGGACGTCAAGCCCTGATAAACCAGGAAGGAGGAGAAGTCGCATGGAAGTCACCTACCAGATCATCGGAACCATTCACTCACCGTTCACCGACCGGGACACCACACCCATCCAGAGCATCTTCTCCGAAGCGGAGGGGACGATCCAGGTCTTTCCCGAATACGCCGAAGGGCTGCAGGGGGTCGAAGGATTCTCCCATATCCACCTCCTCTACCACTTCCACCAGGCGAACGGGTTCCGCCTGCTCGAGCGCCCGTTCGTCGACGGCAGCAAGGAGCGCGGGATCTTTGCCATACGCCACTTCAACCGCCCGAACCCGATCGGGATCTCCTGCGTCGAGGTCATCTCCGTCGAGGGCAACACCGTCCGGGTCCGCGGAATCGACGTGCTGGACGGCACCCCGCTTCTCGACATCAAACCCTACGTCCGCCAGTTCGATCACCGTGACAACGTCAGGAGCGGCTGGGTCGACGCGAAGCACATCGAGGAGGTGAAGGTCCGGAGTTTCTCGCCAAAGGATCTCCGGGAACACGAGGAGTCTTCATGAACCTGAAGAACCCCTCGTATTTTCGGGCGGCGACCGTTGCGATCGCCCTCCTCATCGCCACCTTCATCGTGCTAGTTCTCATCGGGGTGGTCACCCACTCCCCGCCGGCCGTTCTCGTCGAATGCCTTCTCTCCGAGGAGATCCAGTTCGCCGTCAGGCTCTCGATCATCACCTCTGTCATCTCCACACTCCTCTGCATCCTGGTCGCCGTGCCGGTGGCCTATGCCCTCGCCCGCTACACGTTCCCGGGCAAGACGGTGATGAACATGCTGATGGACATCCCGATGGCGCTCCCGCCGCTCGTGGCGGGCGTGGGGCTCCTGCTCTTCTTCGGGGTCTCCCCGATAGGAAAGTCGCTTGCTGCGGCAGGACTTGCGTTCGTCTTTACACCGCTCGGGATTATCATGGCCCAGTTCTTCGTGAACCTGCCCTACATGCTCCGGGTGACCCGTTCGACGTTCCAGGGCGTCAACCCCCGCTACGAGTACGTGGCAAAGACGCTCGGGTGCACCGACGCGCAGGCCTTCTGGCGGGTCACGCTCCCGATGTCCGCAAACGGGCTCCTCGCCGGGTCGGTGATCACCTGGTCCAAGGGGATCGGTGAGTTCGGTGCCGGGCTGATGCTTGCCGGCGCAACGCGGATGAAGACCGAGACGCTCCCGCTCTCGCTCTTCCTGAACATGTCTACCGGAAAACTCGAGTATGCCATCGCCGCGGCGACGATCCTCATCATGATCTCGGTCGTCTCGCTCTACGCCTTCGAGCGCTACGGCGGAGCCACGCACGTCTATTAGGAGGGTTGTCCATGCTTACCATAGACTCAGTTTATAAGAGCCTCGGGGAGTTTTCGCTCTCGAACGTCTCGCTTGAGATCGGGGACAGGGAGTACTTCATCGTCCTCGGCCCCACAGGGGCGGGAAAGACGATCCTTCTTGAGACGATTGCCGGGATATACAGCCCCGATGCGGGCAGGATTCTCTTAAACGGCCGGGACATAACAGACGTCCCCGCACGGGAGAGGAATATCGGCATGGTCTACCAGGACTACATGCTCTTTCCGCACCTGACTGTCGAGGATAACATTGGCTTCGGGCTGAAATCACGCCGCGCTGATCCCGCGTTCATCCGCGGGAAGATGCAGGAGAGCGCAGATCTCCTGAATATCGCCCACCTGCTCCACCGCTACCCGGGCACCCTTTCGGGCGGCGAGCAACAGCGGGTGGCACTCGCCCGGGCGCTGGTGATGGAACCGGAAGCCCTGCTGCTGGACGAGCCGCTCTCTGCGCTGGATGTGAAGACACGCGAAAACCTGCGGACGGAACTCGCGCGAATCCACAAAGCCACCGGGACGACGATCGTCCACATCACCCATAACTTCGAGGAGGTCTTCGACCTCGCCGACCGGGTGGCGATCATGCGCGGCGGCGACGTGATCCAGGTGGGAGCGCCGGAGGAGATCTTCCGGCGGCCGAACTCCGACTTCGTCGCGGGTTTTGTCGGGGTGGAGAACCTCTTTTCCGGCACGGGCTCATCCGACGGGACGGTTGCGGTGGGGAATCTCCGGATGCGGGTGGAGAACGGCATCTCCGGCCCCGTCTCCGTTGCAATCCGGCCGGAGGAGATCTTTCTCTCGAAGACAGCCCCGCCGGAGAACGGGAGGAACGTCTTTCCCGGCCGCATCGAGACGGTGCGGCCAAACGGGGGGCTGATCCGCGTCGCCGTCGAAGCGGGGATTCCTTTCAGGGTGACACTGACCCGGCAGGGATTCGAGGAGGCCGATATAGTGGCCGGCGACGCCGTCTACCTCGCCTTCCGGCCTTCGGCAGCCCACGTCTATCCTTCGGGAGCTCATGAGGAGGCCTGACCGCCGCTGGCCTGCAGTACCTGGAGGACCCCGGCACGCGGGATTACTGCCGAACGCTCGCTGCGGCGCTGTGCCCCCACGGCTGTGATGGAGATGCCGACCAGGCCCACATCCTCAAGGCCGCGGCAGTGTCGGAGGAGAGCGGGGCAAACGCCGTCCCCCTCTTCCGCGGAATCCGCCTCGCCTGCGTCTTCGTGCGATCCTGTCCCCGAGCACACAGGATTGCCCATCTGATACCCAAAAAAAGGAAACGGGACATAACGAGAGTTGCACAATGGTGGAGAGCATTGGACCGGAGGAACGCGGCATTCGGATCACCCTTGAGGAGATCGCCGGAGCCGTGGGCGATTTCGGTACCATCTTCCCCATCCTGCTCGGAGTCGCCATCGCCTGCCCGGACGTAAACATCAGTCACTTCTTCCTCTTCCTCGGCGCCTGGTATATCATCGCCGGGTTCTATTACCGCCTCCCGGTTCCTATCGAACCGATGAAGGCAATCGGCGCCATCGTCATCGCGGAAGGGCTCTGTGCCGGCGAGATCGTGGTGTCGGGAATCGTCGTCGGCGCGCTCTTCCTCCTGCTCGGTATCTCTGGCGGCATGACCAAAATCGGGGAGCGGATCCCGAAAAGCGTCGTTCGGGGGGTGCAGGCGGGTCTCGCGCTCCTCCTCCTCAGGACATCGCTCGGCTACATCGTTGCCGACGTCCCCTTTGCGGCGATCTCGATCGCGGTTATCCTCATCTTCTTCGTGGCGTCGCAACGCACCCGGATCCCGGATGTCTCCGCCCTGCTGGTGCTCCTTATCGGGCTTGCCGCCGGTATTGCCGTGCAGGGGATGCCGCCGTTCCGCCTGATACCGGTTCCCACCCTCGTCATCCCCGCGCCGGCCGACTTCATCGGCGGCGCCTGGGATCTTGCCCTCCCGCAGATACCGCTCACGCTCACGAACGCCATCCTCGCCACGTCCCTCCTCACCTACGACCTTTTCCCGAAGCAGGGCGTAAACCCCGACCGGCTCTCGCGGACGATCGGGGCCATGAACCTGATTTCGACGCCGCTTGGGGGATTCCCCATGTGCCACGGCGCCGGGGGGCTTGCTGCCATGTACCGGTTCGGCGCACGGACCGGCGGAGCAAACATCGTCGCCGGCACCTTCATCCTCATCTTTGCCGTTGCCTTCGCCCCGCCGGAGGTATTGACCCTCATTCCCCTCGGTGTCTTCGGCGCGCTCCTGGTTTTTGTGGCGCTTGAGCTCGGGAAACACAGCGTAAAAACAGAATCCTACTCTGTCACAGGAACCGTCGCCATCCTCACCCTCGCGATCGGCCTTACATTCGCGTTCATCATCGGGATGGTTCTTGCCTACGTCCTGGAACGCCAAAGGCTCTCGGAAACGCCCCGCCCCTGACCCGGCACCTCGCCGGATGCTCCCGCGGAACTTCCAGTCAGAGACCGTACCCACACCCATATGCCATAAACTCACGCGAAGATGCAGAGCTGGCGCGGGCTGTTGAGCCCTTTCGCATCTTCGCATGATTCGCACAGGACCGCAACGGTTCGCGCCTGCGGTGCTCAACCTCCGGGCGTGTTCAGTCGCACTTCGTCTGAGGCAACGGCGCTCTTCTTCCTCCAGGCAGGGAGAGGGTATCCCTGCAACCGGAATCGCTTCTGCGCTCTTTATCCGGTTGGGAGGGAGATACGGGAAGAGGTTTATGGACACCGTCACCGCCCCCGGCCTCACCGCCTGCTCGCTTCAGGATGCTCTCGTTCGCACCGCACGTCGCGAGGGGCTGGTGCACGCGGTTGGCCGCCAACCTCGCGCCGGACCTCACCGTTCCGCATTCCCGGCACCAGGAGGCCGCAGGAGAGTGTGCCCGCGACCATCATACAGGGAAAGAATATGTGGGGTAGACAAGGCCGATACCCCGTTTCTCCGCTGGAGAGGATAGAAGACCGTGAAACTGACCGCAATGGCCACAAAAGCGATGCTCCTGCACCTGCGGGAATGGTCAGCTCCTTATGTAAGGAGGGAGCATCCAGATGCGGTGATACCATATGGAGAGGAGAACGCTTTACCAGGCCGCAGTGCTCATCGCAGCGGTCCTCATCTCTCTGTCGGCGGGCTTCATCGGTTCGATCTTCACCGAACCGGCCATTCCGGGATGGTACGCTCAGCTGGAAAAGCCGCCGTTTACTCCGCCTGAATGGGCATTCGGCCCGGTCTGGACAACCCTGTACATTCTCATGGGCATCTCGGTCTTCCTCATCTGGCGGGCGGGATGGCAGCGGCGCGATGTCAGGTACGGCATCGGCCTCTTCGGTCTCCAGCTGGCAGTAAACGCGCTCTGGTCGTACCTGTTCTTCGGCCTGCAATCGCCCCTTCTCGGGCTGATCGACATTGTCGCGCTGTGGGTTCTGCTGCTCGTCACGATCCTCTGGTTTGCACGGATATCGCGTGCGGCGGCAGCCCTGCTCGTCCCCTATATCCTCTGGGTGACGATAGCAACGTACCTGAATGCCGGGATATTTCTCCTGAACTAAAGGCCTGCAGGGTGGCCGGCGCAGGGCAGCGGGCGCCCCATGCAGGCTGTGCACCCCTGCCCGGTCGCTTTATGCAAGCGGATGCTTTGCGGTATCCTTCTGTGCGAGCACCTCGCCAACTGTCGGCTCGCCCTTCACCGCACGCCGGATGGCGAGTTTCATCGCCTCATAATTCCAGTCGTAGATCTTCTTCCGATCCTCTGCATCCCACTCGATGAAGACCGAGGCGATGATGAGGAGGTCGTCGGCCTCTGCCTCCGAAATGACGCCCTCGGCAACGCTGTCCATCACCGCCCTGGCGATCGCCGCCTGCCCGGGGCCGAACATCTGCAGCGCCTGTGCAGCCCGCTTGATCGTGACCTTGTTGACGATCAGCGTCGGGGGTCTGGCCGGAAGGTTGGGCGTCAGGACGGCGAGCAGGGGCGTGTGACCCTGTGCAGGCGAAGCAAGGGCGTTGACAAATGCCTGCTCGACACTGCTCCCCCTCTTTCCAATGACGAGATCGATATGAGCGATCTCCGGCCCTTCGCCGACGAGGGCCTCTCCGATACGTGCATGTTCAAAGTGGTGCATTCTGCATGCTCCTGCACGAGGATGTGCACGGGCATAGAAGCGGGAGACCATTTGAAGGTTGCGGATCCCGGGATAAAACCGCGGCATCGGCATGGTGCAGCCAGCGACAGCCTCCCGATCTACCGATCGAGCCTCCCCGGAGGAAGGATGCCGCCTCACCGGCAGGAAGAAATGCCTCCCCATTGATTGGTCCCTGATACCATGCAGACCAGAGCCCATGTCTGGATCAGCGGCCGTGTGCAGGGTGTCTTTTTCAGGTATGCGGTGCAGGACGAAGCCCGGGCGCACGGCGTCGCCGGATGGGTGCGCAATCTGCGCAACGGCCGGGTCGAAGCGGTATTTGAAGGGGATGCGGCATCGGTGCAGCGTATGGTGGAGTTCTGCCACAGAGGACCGACCCATGCAAGAGTTGATCGCGTGGTGGTCGAAAAGGAGGAGCCTCGCGGCGAGTTCAGGGGGTTTGAGGTCAGGCCGACCACCTGACGGGCGGAAGATCCGGAAAAGGCCGTATCCCGGCGCGCAATCGGGCCCATGCACCATGAGGAGGTGCCGTCGCCCCTTCAACGGCCTTCATCCGTATAGTCGCGCTCAAGCAGCAGATACCGCGTCGTCCTCAGCCCCAGGGAGCGGTACGCCTCCAGTGCAGCCAGATTGTCCCGGTCTGCATACAGGCGGATGCCGACCACATCCGGCCGCTTCCGCGCCTCCCTGTCTATCGCCTCAAAGATGCGTGAGAACACCCCCGTGCGCCTGTACGCTTCCTGCACGAAGACGCTCTGTATCCACCAGAAATATCCGCAGCGCCAGTCGCTCCATTCAAAGGTGACCATGCACTGCCCCGCGATGCGGCCGCCGGATTCCGCGAGAACATAGAATCCCTTTGCAGGATCTGAGAGGACTGCCTCAACCCCGCACCGCACGGTTGCCGGATCCAGCCTTCGGGTTTCCGTCTCAACCGAGAGGATCAGGTTATGTTCGGCGATGGCGGCAGCATCGCCCGGCCCTGCCCGCCGCAGTCGGACTCTCGCATTCTTCATACGCTTATCACCCTGGTGCGCCGGAGAACGCACATCACAGAGGAAGGGACATCCCGTTGAAATAATCGGGCGTAAACTCACCATTCAGCCTGAACCCGAACCGCTCGTACCAGTGTACGAGTCTTTCCACGGCACCCGGAGGCGCATCGCCCATGGAATAGGCTGATGGGTAGGCATCAAGCCGGATCCTCCGGAAGCCGTACGCCTTCATCGCCGATATAAAGCTCTCCAGGCACGGAGATCCTGTCCCTTTCCTGGCACATTTGAGGATGCAGAGATAGACGCCATGCTCGAACAGATTGTCTTCGTAGCAGATCAGCACACATCCATGCCGCTTCCCAAGCTCCCACCCGATGCCATAGACATCCATAGATCATTCGCAGCCCTGAAAAGTACGGCCATATAAAGGATATCCTCCACCGGATCACACCACCTGGCGACCCCTGCCGCCGAAGAGGGCACCCTGATGCATGGCGGGCTGCCCGGCCATTCCTGCCCCGGGAAAAGATCCGGCAGCCGGACGGCTTTTGAATCTATTGCACCTCTCTCTGCAGGTAATCCCTTGCCGCACAGGGATCGTCGCTTGCAAATCCGTCGATGCCGATCGCCGCCGCCCTGCCATACTCCTCTCGCGTATTCAGGGTCCAGGAAAAGACCAGCAGGCGGTCTCTGTGTGCCCGGTAAACAAGGTCTTCGGTTGTGCGATCCCATCTGGGCAGCAGGGCATCCGCCCTGATTGAGAGGGCAGTCCGGACGGGATCGCGGTCGATCCTTGAAAAGATCAGCCCTGTCTTTGCGTCGGGCAGCAGCTCCTTAACACGCCTGATGCTCTCACGCTGAAACGAGACGACAAAATATGCCAAAACGCCGCTATCTTCGAGCAGGCTGCAGACATCTTCCTCGTATCCAGCCTCTTTCACCTCCACAAAAAGTCCTGACTTCCCCTCGACGAGATCCAGCACTTCGTACAGCATCGGAATCGTCTCACCGGCGCCCGCGTCCAGATCCTTGAGCTCTTCGATTGTATGATCGGCCACGAGACCGCTGCCGTTCGTCGTCCTTTCAAGCGTGGCGTCGTGGATTACCATCGGTATGCCGTCTTTGCTCCGGCGTACATCGACCTCGACAAAATCGGCACATTCCATACCTCTTCGCACCGCCCGGAGCGTATTTTCAGGCTCCAGAGCGCGTGCCCCCCTGTGTCCGATGATAAGCATGGCACGCTATCCGTGCATCATGCTGATATAGCTGGCGGGGTGCTTTCCGACGGACAGAGGCAGGCTCTGCCGGCAACCGGCCGCCGCCCGGAAGTGATTTCTCCTGGCCGTCCATACCATAGGGTCGGAATCCGCTCCCGGACTCGGCACCCGCTCCGGGTGATACGAACTGTCTCGCATCATGAAGCAGGCGCAAGCCGGGTGCCTGCGGCCGCCTGAGCCGCGCAGCAGGCCTTACGGTCCGGCAAACAGCAGAACTCCGCCTTACAAAAATCCAAGACCTTTCCAGACTGTAACTGGAGTTGTATCGAGCATGTTCCTCATGTGCCACCTCTTGACCGGCATTCTCATCGGGATGCCCCTCTCCGGCTACTTCCGCGACAGGCATATCGTTACTGCATGTGCCGTCGGCGCCCTTCTCCCCGATCTCATCGACAAGCCTCTGGGGCACTTCCTGCTGGATGGGGGGATTGGCAGCGGAAGGATCTATGCGCACGGCATCTTCTTCTTCCTCGCCCTTCTGCTCATCGGGATCCTGATCTGGAGGAAGAATCAGTCTTTCTTCATCATCGCCCTATCTTTCGGGGTGCTCTCGCATCAGGCGCTTGACCTTATGTGGCAGATCCCGGAAAACTGGTTTTATCCGCTGCTCGGCCCCTACAGGAGAACCGAGTATCCGGATTTCTTCTGGGCAGCGATTACTGCAGAACTCACCTCAATATCGGAATGGATGTTCTTCTCGGCATCGGCCGTGACGCTCTCGCTTCATTATCGGGACTCTCTTGAGCAGGTGCTCCGGCCCGGCATCTGGCATCGCCTTCGCACTCTTCACGCAGCAGTCATCCCTGCGCTTGCCGGTATGGGAGGCTATGCCCTGTGTGCATGGATGGTATCGGCACCGAGCCATCTCATGGCCAACGAGTCGCCGGAGGCAAACCTCCTGCTCGGATTGGCGAGCGTATCGGGAGCCGTCCTGATCCTCGGGCAGCACCGTTCCCTCGCGAAGCAGACCGATGCGGAGCTCAATGGAGTTCGTTGACGGGATCGATATGCGGCGGCACTCTCCGCACCACCCGCAGGGGCGCCCCCTCCGCGGGTTTCATCTCGACGGTGAACTGCATGTTCGGATGCAGCCCCCGCATGGAGGTCGGCGTGATGTTGATGAGAAACCGCTCCCCGGGTTCGAGAAGGGCATTATCGTTGTTGTACGTCTCCTGGACGCTCCAGCATCCGTCTTTCGGGTAGGCGTGCATAAGCGGGTCGTTCGGCCTGAGCTCCTCCACAAAACTCGGGCTGACGAACCGGACAGACATACTGCCGACATCGACTGCAGCTCCTCCCGGCGGCACGCTGATCGGGATGAGGATCGATTTGATGGTCAGCTGCTCCTGCTGCACGGGTTTTACCCCGTAGATCGTGCCTGAGACCTCAAGACCGGATCCCGCCTGCTGCACGCCCTTATAGATCGCATACTGTCCCTCCTCTGTTGCGTGGAAGCCGGTTTTAAGGACGACGAAGGAGAAGACCGCCGCAACGACGATAAACGCAATCAGCACAATCGCCGCTTCCAGGCCGGTGAACCCGTCTTCCCGTCTGCGCAGATCCGTATGCAGCACCTCACAGCAGCTCATAGTGGGTATTTGTCGATATCCCGGCAGGAACGGTCCGGGTCACCGCAAGCACCGCACCCGCCGGGGGGACCGCCTCGAGGGTGAAGGCATCATCCTCCCTGATATTCAGGTCCTTTACCGTGATCCTGACCCTGACCAGTTCGCCTTCTTCCAGCAGGCTGTCGGTGTCATCCCTGTGCTGCCACGCGATAGCGATCCTTGAGTCTTTCGGCGGGAAGGTCGTGAGCGCATTCCGAGTCGATAGGGTATAGGAGACACGATCCATGTCGATCCCGCCTCTGCCCGGCGTGACCTGCAGGTAGAGGAAGATGTATTTCAGCTTGACATCCGAAGTGTCCGACTGAACCCGGACGGTACCTCCAAGCGCAAGAGAGGTGCTCGTCGTCTCCACACCCTTCTGGATCACCTCTCCGCTCTTCTGGGCGGCAAAAAAACCGGTGCCGAGCACTGCAAAGGAAAAAACCGCCGCAACGACGATGAAGGCAATCAGCACAATCGCTGCCTCGAGTCCCGTAAAGGCACAATCATTCTCTGTTGCCTTATTCATTGAAGGGGAATTGATCGTTCTGCAATTAAAATATAATGTATTGAAATCTCTGCACCGGCACCTGTACACAGACCGGTTTCTGTCTGAACCGCGCAGTCGGGGTCAGTATGCCGGACCCGATATGATCCGCATGCACAACCGGTGAACAAACCCCGGCAAAGCCGGGCCTGTTCGGTATCGCGCCGGGAAGGGTTCACGCCCGATCGGTAATCCTGTGGCCATTCTGCCGACCCGGACCCCTTTGATCGTTCATCGTGCGTATCAGGGTGAATTAATCGAAGAAATAGGCCCAGCGATCCTCCAGACAGGATACCTTTATATAGACTGAATTTTATGAGGTACCTGAATGCCGTCCAATACCCATGCAAATCCACTCGTCGAATCGCTGGATCCCCGCCATACCCCGCTTGACCTGAAGATCACCTACCTCTGGATCGGACTGACCCTGCTTGCCATCTATCTCCCCTACCCCAACGCAAGCCCCCTCCGGGTGGTATTCGCACTGCCTTTCATCCTCTTCATCCCCGGCTATCTCCTGATCGCCGCGCTCTTTCCCGCACGGAGCGATCTCGATGGGATCGAGCGGATCGCCCTCTCCTTCGGGCTCTCTATCGCCGTCGTCCCGCTGATCGGCCTGGCACTGAACTATACCCCATGGGGCATCCGTGACGACCCGATCATTGTGTCGTTCCTGCTCTTCTTCGCCGGACTGGGCATCATCGCCGGATACCGGCGGCAGCTCATTCCGGAGGGCGACCGGTACGTCCTTCCCGTGCAGGAGGTGGTGGCAGGAGCACGCAGCGAACTGTTCGAGGATCAGACGTCGGGGACGGACCGCCTCTTGAGTGTCATCCTTCTCGTCGCCATCGTCGCGGCCATCGCCACAACCGCCTACGTCATTGCGGTGCCGAAAGAAGGCGAGAGGTTTACCGAGTTCTATATCCTGGGGCCGCGAGGGATGGCGGCCGACTACCCGACGGATTTCGCTGCCGGCACGCAGCAGACGGTGATCATAGGGATCGGCAACCACGAATACCGAAACGTCACCTACACCGTGGAGACGTTCGCCCTTACCCAGGAGTTCGACGCGGCAGCGAACCGGTCGATCGTCCAATCGGCATCGCTGCTTGACCGGTTCACCGTCACGGTGCCGCATAACGAGACGCTCGAGTTGCCCTATACCTTCACCATCGACGATCCGTCGGTGAACCGGGTGCAGTTCCTCCTCCACACAGAACCCCCGCCTGACTCCGTAGCCGGCCTCGATCGGATCGAAGCCAGCTACCGCGACCTGCACCTCTGGGTACGGGTCAGATAGCGGGGAGAGCGGACCGGTTCGCCTGCAGCACGAGCAACGGTCGAGGCCTTCCCCGATCATTTTTCCCATGAAACGCCGATGAGGCCGTTTTACGGCTACAGGCGCAGCGGATAAAAATCTTGAACCTGCGCCGATACGCAGTGTCCTGTTTTCGCAGATTACCCGGTACAGTGGACCGTGGAGGCAATCGCCAGGGGGTGGGGACCGGGGAGGGGGAGACCC
>JAHKLN010000038.1 GCA_020854755.1 Methanomicrobiaceae archaeon
CACCCCCTCCCCGGTCCCCACCCCCTGGCGATTGCCCTCCCGGTCCACTGTCCCGGGAGAACCAGAGGAGAGAAACCTGACCCGGGGTGTCGGCACAGAACGCAAGGGTTTCTCATGGCTGCGCTTGCACCGATAGCCGGTGCATAGGAGTTTCTATGAAAAACTCCCGGTATCCGGGGTACTCTCCTCGTAGCCGTAACCGGGCCGGGACCTCACATCCTGTCGTTTTTCAGGGTTATGCCTGATGCAGCGCATCATAGGCGTTTTACAGGACGACACGGGTTGCGATTGTAACCGGCTGCCGGTTCGATTGGCGATGGCGGACGAGCGGTGCAGTAATAATGTCGTCCCGTTATGCATGGCCGCCTGCCGTCACCGGTTGATTCGGCACCGTCAAGACAGATGGCCCGGACTGCCTTCTCCCCGGCGGTCCGGTGGACGAGGTGCCGGAAGGGGCATCCCCTTCCTTCATCGAGTTCCCGGATGGCCTCCCGGTCTGAATCCCGGATCAGGGCGTATTGCCGGGGCAGAGCGGGTGTCCCGCCCTCCGTGACAGGCATCCATGCCAGCGCTCTGCCGGTCCTGAAACGCCTGCACGGGCCGCCTTAAGGGCATTCCGGGCGTCAGCTTCACCTCATACTAATCCCGTGATATCATCGGTCCGTTTCTCTTCCGTTACGGTATAAACCGATAGAATCAGGTAAGCTCCCGGAACATGAGGCCTGACGGCGGATCAACGAATGGCATCAATTAAATAGTTGTTCGGTAACATGTCAGGTTTTTGTTCCGATTGGAGGATTCTCCCGGAATCAGACAGCCATCAGGCACCGGTAATCGGTGCATACGGAAAAAGTATATATCTGATGAATGCATTAGTCACCGGTTACATTATAAGGGGGGGAATATAATAATGGCATGTCGATCGATTCTAACCGTTGACTGTTCCAGTCTGGAATTAAAAAATGCTCTGGATTTAACCCAGGAGGCAGGCCTTCTTGGGCAACAGATATCTATAAGGAGCATTCGTTCATTTTCAAGACCTCATCCGCATGGCGCTGCAGCCGGATTGCCGCAATCCACATTGGCAAGCCCTGAATCTGACCCGGCGGAACATGCCGGTCTCCCGCATCCGGGAGCCGCTCTCGGGCCGCAGCTCTCGGGCGACGGAAATTACGGCAGCCATGACTCGACACACAGACGATGCCCCCTCGTGGCGACAGTGGGGTCTCCCGGAAAGCCCGACGGGGGCAGGCATATCCCTCACACCTGCGGCGATATCGGGAAAGCCGTACCGGGTCAGGCCGCATCCATCCGCCCTTCAGGACTCCTTCCGGGTTTCCGGACGGGAAAGAAGCTTTCAGGGCTATGAGAGTCTTGCAGATAGCTCCTTACTTCACCCCCTATAACGGTGGGCAGGAGCGCTACATCTACCACCTGAGCCGGCACCTGATCCGGATGGGCAACGAGGTCGACATCATCACTTCAAACTACCCGCCGAACAAGGAGACCGAAGAGATCGACGGGATAAACGTTCGGAGATACTACTGTGTGGCACGCCCTCTGAGAAACCCGCTCTCTCCCGGATTTCTCCTGCTTGGCAAACGGTTCCGGGAGTACGACATCGTTCATACGCATAACGAACACAGTTCGGCCGCAATGGTAGCGGCATTCTTTAAAGATCGCTATCATGCACCCCTGATCCTGACCTGCCACGGCCAGTTGAGGTTCGGGGACTATCTCTCCGATACCATTGAGAAATGGTACAGTACAAGCCTCGGCAGGCTGATATTTGGGAAATCAGACAGAATCGTCGCGCTTTCTGACACTGACAAGCAGTATATCTCTTCGTTCGGGATTCACGAGAAGAAGATCTCGGTCATACCGAACGCCATCGATCCGGAGCAGCTCGGTCACCCGTCCATCGATGGTGCGGCATGCGAGGCGGTACGGGAGAAGTACAGCCTTGCCGGAAAGCGTATCGTCCTCTTTGTCGGGCAGGTGATCAGGCGGAAGGGCATCGAGTATCTCATAAAAGCGATTCCCCGCGTACTGCAGCACGTGCGCAGGTCCGATGTGATCTTCGTGCTTACCGGGATCGGAGACTATCTCTTCGATGCGAGAAGGGACGCAAAAACAATGGAGATCGAGGAGAATATTCTGTTTACCGGCCTTATCAGCATGGAAGATCTCATAGCCCTGTATAAAATTTCAGATATCTTTGTCCTCCCCTCGCTCTCCGAAGGGCTGCCGACCTGTATCCTCGAAGCCATGTTCTTCGGCCTTCCCGTGGTCGGTACTGACATTCCGGGGGTTCGGGACCACTTTAAGGACCATATCCTCCTCGTTCCGCCCCGGGACGACGGTGCGCTGGCAGACGCCGTCATAAGGCTGCTTGAGGACGAAGAACTTGCCCGGCGGCTGTCTGGAGACGGCAGGAAGCTGGTCATGAGCAAGTATGTCTGGAATGCCGTGACAGAGAACTACATTGCCATGTATAAAGGGCTGGTGAGGGGATAGTGAGGATCGCTCTCTTCACAACGGAGTTCCCGTATGTCAGGGCCGACACCGGCGAGATCACCTACATGGACGGCGGCGTCGGGAATGCGACGCTGCAGCTTGCCCGTCACCTTGAGCGTCGGGGGCATGAGATCATCGTCTTCACCTCTGCAAACGATGCGTTCGGCTCGGTTGAACGACGCGGCGGGATTGAGGTGCGGCGGTACCCGAGGACCGGAACCGTCGGCCAGACACCTGTCGCCGCCTCCCTCCTGTACAGGCCTCTGATATCGGGCGTCGATGCGGATCTCGCGCATGCGCATATGGGCAACCTGCCCGCACCGCTCACCGCATGCTGGTACGCGAAGACGAAGAAGATACCGCTGGTCACGACCTACCACAACGACTGGATGAACGGTTTTGGAAGCCTGAGCCGGAGGGCGGGGGTCTTCCTCTTCAACCACTACTTCTGCGACAGAATCCTCTCCAGAAGCGATAGAATCATAGCCCTTTCGGAGAATCATGCAAGAAGCTCGAAATTTTTACGGAAATACCGCGATGCGGTAACGATCATTCCAAACGGCGTGGACGTCCCGGAGCTCAACACGTCGCTTTCAAAGGAGGTATGCCGGGAGACGTTGGGCCTGCCTCCCGGCGCACCCATCATCCTCTTCGTCGGCAACCTGACACCCATGAAAGCTCCTGAGGTGCTGCTGAACGCGCTTGCGAGGGTTGCCGTCGAGATGCCCGATGTCTGTGCCGTCTTCGTCGGCGACGGGGCATTGCGGCCGTCGCTGATCGAGCGGTCGGAGGCGCTCGGCCTTCGAGAGCGGGCTCTCTTTCCGGGGGCGGTCTATGATGAGCGGAAGAGCATGTATTACCGGGCTGCCGACGTCTTCGTGCTTCCGTCCGTCTCGGAGTCGTTCGGGCTCGTGCTTCTTGAGGCGTCGGCGTCGGGGCTGCCTCTCGTGGTCAGCGACCTTGAGCCGCTCCGGGCGCTGGTCCGGGAAGGATATAACGGCGTGTTTGCGCCGCCGGGAGATGCGAAGGAGCTCGCCGATCGGATTCTCTCCCTCTTACAGGATGACCGCCTGCGGGAGCGGATGGGAGAGAACGCAAAGAGGCACCTTGAGCAGCACCAAAAAGCGTTCTCGTGGGAACGGATTGCCGAACTGACGGAGGATGTGTACAGGGCGGTCCTATGAAGATCTGCATAATCGGAGATTTCTCCGGAAACCACGACGAAGGCTTTAAGAATACCGCCGTCCAGCTTGCAGGGCAGCTGTCGGGGCATCACCAGGTGCTCCGCCTTGATGTGGAGGGGATTGCATCACCCCGGTTCTGGCACGGGATACGGCAGTTCCAGCCGGAGATCATCCACTACATCACGGCACCGACGGCGCTGAGCTTTCTCGTGCTGCAGTGCGCGGCCCGCTTCTGCCGCAACGGGACGAAACTCGTCGCCTCGTCCTTAAGCCCCCTCTGCTATGCCGAACTGGAGAATCCGGTCTTTAGGGCGTGCATGTCGCGCACGCGGCCGGATATTGTCCTGACCCACTCAAATATCGCGGATGCAGCACTCAGAGAGATCGGGTGCAGAACGCACCTTCTGCCAAACGGCGTTGATATGGGACGGTTCAGGCCCGTCTCCGACCGGGAGCGGCAGAGGCTTCGAGCCAGATGCGGGCTGGACGACGGGCGGTTCATCCTCCTGCACGTCGGGCACGTCAACCGGCACCGGGGGCTCGAGGTCTTTCTCGAGATCCAGGCCCGCATTCCGGATTGTCATGCCGTCATCGTTGGAAGCACGCACTTTGCGACCGATCACCACCTGGCTGCCGCGCTCCGGAAGCAGGGGTGCACCGTATGGAACGGGTACTGCGATCATATCGAGGATATCTTCCAGATGGCGGACTGCTATCTCTTTCCTCAGGCACAGACCCTCTTCCTGCCGCTCACCGTCCTTGAAGCGATGGCCTGCAATCTCCCGGTCGTCTCGTACCGGCACGAGGGGCTGTCGACCTTCTTCGAGGAGGGTGGCGGCCTGACCCTGTG
Source organism: Methanomicrobiaceae archaeon (assembly GCA_020854755.1). Lineage (GTDB taxonomy): Archaea > Halobacteriota > Methanomicrobia > Methanomicrobiales > Methanoculleaceae > JAHKLN01. Next base: position 4,552 of record JAHKLN010000038.1, read on the forward strand.
CGATGCGGACGACGACTATCTCGAGCATATCCGCCGGGTCATGCAGGGGAAGGTCGTTCCCCGGACGAGGGAGAAGGCTGCGGCCTGCTCATGGGAGCGGATTTCTAAGGAGCTCTGCGGCATATATGCCGCCATTCTGGAGGAGGGGTAGCATATGCGGAGAGGAACACTGATCTGCCTGACCGGCATAGACGGTTCGGGAAAGACGACGCTGTCGCAATACCTGATAGACGATCTCAACCGGCATGGCAGGGAGGCGGCCTATGTGTACGGCCGTTACCAGCCCCGCCTCCTCCTTCCCGCAATTGCGCTCGCCAGACGGCTGTTCTTCCCTGATACTGACAGAACCAGGGATTATACAGGCTTCTCACGGAAAAAGCGGAGTGCGGTCAGGAAGCATCTGCTGCTCTCGAACCTCTATGCAAAGCTCCTTCTCTCCGAGTACTGCCTGCAGCTCGCCTTTCGGGTCTCGCTTCCTCTCCTCCTCTCCAGAAAAGCCATCGTCTGCGACCGGTACATCCTCGACACCATCGTCACCGATCTCGCTGTGGACTTTGACTACTCCCCCGACGATATACGAAGCGCTCACGAGAGGATCCAGGCGCGCTTTCCGAGGCCGGATATCACCGTTGTCATCGATCTCCCGGAAGAGATCGCATTCTGGCGCAAGGACGACACGCCGTCGATCGAATATCTGGCAGAGCGGCGGGAACTCTACCGTTCGGCAGGAGAGAAGAGCGGGGCCGTCATCATTGACGGATCGCTGCCGCTCGATCAGGTCAAACGGCAGGTCAGAGAGGTTGTCTGGAGGGGCATCCGTGCATAAAGTGCTCGTCATCGGGATCGACAGCATGGACTCCCTGCTGGTAGACCGGTATATCGATCTGCTCCCGAATATCCGGAGACTCCGTGCTTTTTGCCCCGACCTTGCCATGACGTCCGTCTTCCCGCCCGACTCCGATACCGCATGGGCCAGCATCTATACCGGGCTGCATCCGGCGCATCACGGAGTTGTGCATTTCGTCGATCCGCTGGAGAAGACATCGATCTACCAGACAACGGATTATCTCAACTCGGCAAGCATCCGGGGAAGGACGTTCTGGGATCGGGCGGGCGATGCCGGCAGGCGGGTCTGCCTCATCACCCCGCATATCGGCCATCCCGTCTGGGACGTGAACGGGTTTATGATCAGCCGGATACCGAAAACCGGCGGTTTTGAGACGTTCCCTCCGGACTTCCGGGTGGAGTTCGACCTGCAGGGACTGATGATGCCGATGCGGATCCCGAATTCGAAGTCCGAGTACGGGGAGTACCTGACGACGCTTCGAGACGTCGTCCTGCAGGAGCGTGCGTTCGGCCTGGAGATGGCTGCCCGGCGCGACTGGGATCTCTTCTTCTTCTACTCTTCGGCGCTGGATTTCGTCCAGCATATCTTCTGGAACTACTGCGACCCCTGCGATCCCATGTACCCCGGCGACGACAACCCGCTGCGGGAGACGATCCCGGAGTTCTACCGGCTGTACGACAGCCTGATCGGGGCATTTGCAGAGTCAGTCGATGAGGATACGGCAATCCTGGTGCTGAGCGATCACGGACACGGGATGAGGCCGGTCGATCTCGTGAACGTGAATGAGATCCTGCGGCGTGAGGGCTACCTCTTCTCGAAAGAGGGAGTTTGCGCCCCGGTTCTGCGGATAAAGGAGACGGTGAAGCGGGAAGCGGTCAACATCATCCAGAAGACCGCGCTGCGCGGCACTGCGCTTGCGATGCTGCGGCGGTATCCCGGCATCAAGGAGCTGTACACCGTCCCGTCCTCGATCGATTTTGAGAGGACGGTTGCGCACTGCACCGACCTCTCCGGCATGAAATCGTACAGCTATGGGGGGATCGTCCTCTCAGGGAAACATCTCGGATCCGGCAGGCGATATCGGGAGACGCGAGACGATATCGTCGATCTGCTCGCCGGGTACACCCTTCCGGGCTCCGCGGAGCGTGCGTTTGCGTGGGTGAAGGAGCGGGAGGGGGTCTATGACGGGGCATACCTGCACAAATACCCGGATATCCTCTTCCAGCTAAAAGACGGCTATGGAGCGGGCTGGGCGATAGGCGGGCCGATATCCTCGCGCTCCAGCACCCACAGCTTCTACCCGGGCTCCCACCGGGGAGACACTCCCGTCTGCTACCTGGCGAATGCGGACGGCATGCAGCCCGCCAGACGGGACTGCACGCTCATGGATATTGCGCCGACCATCCTGGATCTGCTCGGGGTCTCCTCCGGGTGCGGCAGCTGTGACGGGAGGAGTCTGTTTGCGCCCTGAGCCACGAGCAGCTGCCTGCTTTCGGGCATATCGGGCGGGAGGCCTGCAGCATGGCTGAACGCCGGGGGATCGTCCTTATCACGGGCAGATGGGCAAAAGATCAGCACCCCTACGCCACCGCCGTGAAGCTGATCGCCATCCTCAGGCCGCTCTTCGACGATGTCACCTGGATCCTTACCGAGCAGGCGGACAGGCAGTATCCTGACGCCGACGGCGTCGCGATCACCAGGATCCGGGATAGGTATCTGGAGAGCCCGTTTGCCGTGAAACTCCTGTACTACCTGCGCTACCAGCTCAGGCTGATCTCCTGCATCCTGCGCATCGACCGGGATCAGGACACGCTTATCTTCGCTTTCGGGGCGGAATTCCAGTTTCCCGCGATCCTCGCCGGGAAGCTGCTCGGGAAGAGGATCGTCCTGAGAACCGACGGCAGGCCATCGGGCGTCATCAGGCGCTACGAGAAGGGCATAAGCATCTTCTATATCCGTGCCCTTGAGGCCGTCGAGGCGCTCGTGTACCGGGCGGCCGACAGGATCGTCCCTGAAAGCCCGTCGATGGTGCACCTGTACGGGCTCGAGAAGTACCGCCGTAAGATCGAGCCCGGAGGGCTGTATGTCGATACCCGTACGCTCGTCCCGAAAAAGAGCCTGCGTGACCGTCCGTATCGGGTCGGGTATATGGGCCGCCTCTCGACCGAGAAGGGGATCACGGAGCTCGTCGAGGCGGTGCCGCTGATCTGCAACGGAGACGGCGGCAGGGCGATCATCATCGGTACAGGACCGCTCAGAGGAGACGTGGAGCGCCGTCTCTCCGGGTGCGGCATGCAGGAACAGGTCGTCGTCGCCGGGTGGATCGAGGATGGGGACGTGCCGGAATACCTAAACAACATCCAGATCATGGTTGTCCCGTCCTACCGGGAGGGGCTTCCCATCATCGCGCTGGAGTCGATGGCCTGCGGGTGTATTCTGCTGGCCACGCCCGTGGGCGGGATACCCGATCTCATCAGGGACGGCAGGACCGGGTTCCTCCTCCCGGACAACTCTCCGGCATCGATTGCGGCAGCGGTGCAGCGCATCGTGAATCGGCCTGATCTTTCAGCGATCGGGAGGAGTGCGCGGGAGTTGATCGAGCGGCACTACACGTACGACGCTGCTGTGGAGCGATATAGAAAAGTTTTTTACCAGCAAGTGCCGGAGTAGGCGGTGATGGAGATACGGGCAAAGGATATCTTTCTTATCGTGCTGCTGTGGCTTCTCATAACAGATCTCGCTGTTATATTCGATATACCGGGAGCACGCCAGGTTCTGGGCTTCCTTCTCCTGACGATCCTGCCCGGAGCGCTTCTCCTCCAGGTGCTCCGCGTGCAGGGCATCGGCACGGCCGGGTACGCGACGCTCTCGGTCGGGATCAGTATCGGGCTCGCCATGCTCTTTGGCCTGCTGCAGAACAATCTCTTCCTGCTTCTCGGGCACAGCCGGCCGCTCTCGACCATCCCTCTGCTGGCCTCGATCAACCTCTTCCTGATCGTCCTGGCCATAGCAGGCTATGCCCTGAACAGGACGACGACCCGGCAGCTCACCGGCCCCCGCCTCACCCCGGATGAAATCCGCTTTCTCATCCCTCCGGTCGTCTTTCCCGCACTGGTCGTGCTGGGCATGCACCTGATGAATACCGCCGGCAGCAACCACCTTCTCATTGCCGTATTCGTTCTCATTGCCCTGTATGTCGCCGCCGTCTCCTTCATGCACCGGAAGTTCTCCGGGCGGCTCTATCCGGCCGTCATCCTCCTCATCAGCATCTCGCTCCTTCTGGTGCTGGCACTGCGATCCGGCCATATCATCGGGACTGACACCCACTTCGAGTACTACACCTTCGTGAACGTCAGGGACAGTATGCACTGGAGCATCGCCGAGCCGTCTCTGCTCGATGCGTGCCTCAGCATCTCTCTGCTTCCCGCGATCTACCATGCGGTGCTGAATGTCCCTGCAGAGTTCCTCTTCAAGACCCTCTATGCGGTGCTCTACTCCATCTCTCCTCTGATCGTCTTCGTCATTGCCAGGCGCTACCTCGATGACGTATTCGCCTTCCTCGCAGCCCTCTTCTTTATGTTCCAGCCCCAGTTCCTGTCGGCCGCCGCCAATGCACGGACGTACCTTGCGGTTCTCTTCTTCATGCTCTTTGTCATGATCCTCTTCTCAGAGATCGGCGCACGTGCGAAGAAGGCGCTGCTCGTGATATGCATGGCCTCGGCGGTCGTCTCCCACTACACGACCTCGTATATCTTCTTCGCCATACTGGCGGCAACCTGGCTCGTGATGGCCGTGGTGTCCCGGAGATACCGCGTGGAGGCATACGTCACGCTCGATCTGCTCGCCATCTTCCTGGCCCTCCAGTATATCTGGTACGTCCAGGTGACGGTGCTGCCCGGGGAGTATTTTGTCAATTTCATCAGGACTACCTATCACAACCTGGATCAGGTGTTTGTGAGCGGCATCAGGGGGAGCGATGTCCAGACCGCGTTCGGATACGGCATCGGAGAGGGAGGAATCCCGCATATCATCCAGTTCTGGTTCACCTGGCTCACCCTCGCGCTGGTCGTCGCAGGCATGCTCGCCCTGATCGGCAGCTATGCAGGAATGACCGGACGGGCAGGCGCGAGGCTACCGGGTTTCATGCGAAGGCCCTTTGAGGTTGCCTATACGGTGATGGCGTTCGTCTGCATGGGCCTTCTTGCCGCAACGGTGATCTTTCCCACGCTCTCGGTCGGCTACGAGATCTCGAGGATCTATCCCGTCGTGCTCTCCGTTCTCTCGGTCTTCTTTGTGATAGGGGGGATCCGGGCGGCACGCTCCCTTCACTCCTTCGCCGGCAGAACCGGGTCCCGCAAGATCGCCACCCCGGGCGGAGGGAATCCCGGCATGCCGGCAAAAATCGTCCTTATTTTCATACTTGCTGTACTGCTGCCGCATTTTCTCTGCTCCACCGGCGTTGTGCATACGGCATTCGGGGTATCCCGTGACATCACCCTGCACGCAGAGGGGGAGCAGTACGATACGAGGTTCGTCCATCAGACCGACAGGAACGCCGCCCTCTGGGTCAGGGATACCCTGCCTCCGGAGGGTATCGTCCTCGGCGATGCCTACGGGCATGGCGTCCTCTTAAGCCAGGGGCACGTCAGTCCAAAACGGCTCGGGGTGATCCGGGAGAAGGAGGATATTCCAGAAGGCATTGTCTTCATGCGGTACACGAACGTCGTTACCGGAAGGTTTCTGGACGGGAACGTGCAGTGGGTCGATACCGAGGAGTACGCCGATCTGCTGCATGCGCAGCGCCTGATCTATTCGAATGGCGGCTCGGTCGTCTGGCTGCCGGCGGGAGACTATGAGAGTCGCATTATTATGTAGGTACTCTTCAGAGAAGGTCTATACCGGGATGCACATCTACAACAACCGGCTCATCCATCACCTATCAGCGTTCCCGGACGTAGAGGTGCACGTCGTGACGGTCGGCGAAGGAACGGACGGGACAGGGGAAGGAAACCTGCACCTTCATACGTTTCGGAAGGGGCTGCTTGCATATCTGGATCCGCTCCTGGCCTTTCGGGTGCGGCAGGCGGTAGCCCGCATCGATCCGGATGTCGTGCATGCGTTCTCTACAGGGTTTTTCTATTCGACCGTTGCTGCATCTTTGAGGAGCGCCTATCCGACAGTGCTGACAGCGTACGGTATCTATGCAAAAGAAGGCGAGTACTATCGCTCTGAAGAGAAGAAACCGTCTCTGCCGATCCGCTCGATCATTGACATCACAAATGAGCGGTGGGTCGTGCGGGTGATACCGCATATTGTCGTCGACTCCCCGACGATCTCCGATCTTGTCCGTACCTGGACCGACTCATCGATCCATGTCGTTCCTGCAGGCATCGAGTACGCCGCCGTCCGGGAGATGCTCCGCGCCCAGGAGAACAGCACCGAGGAGCCTGATATATTCCTGGTGAACAATCTGCAGCGTATCAAGGGGATGGATATTCTCATCAGGGCAATCCCGGCAGTGCGGCAGGCGATACCCGACGTCACGGTCTGGATCGGGGGCTCCGGCCCCCAGAGAGAGGAGCTTGCAGCCCTCGTCGAAAGCCTGGGATTGGAGAGCAACGTGACCTTTCTCGGATTTGTCCCCGAAGAGGAGAAATACCGCTGCTATCAGGCATGCAAACTCGTCGTTGTGCCTTCACGCTGGGACTGCCAGCCGGCGGCCCTGTTTGAAGCGGCGGCATCGGGAAAGCCGGTGATTGCATCGGATACGTCCAACCCCGGGATTGTGCAGGACGGTGTGACCGGATGCATCTTCCGGTCCGGGGATACCGCCGGACTGGCGGAGAGGACCATCCGCCTCCTCAGTGACGCCGACCTGAGGGAGAGGATGGGAAGAGCGGCGCAGGAGAATGCGGGCTGCTATGACTGGGGCGTCGTTGCCGCGAAATACCTCGAGATCTACCGGGATGCAGTCACATCGTTTGAGGGGCGCAGACGCTCCGGATCATGAAGGGCGCTGCCGGATATCCCGTCACCGGAACCGGGCATACAACCCTGCGTGCTGCAGGCGAAACCGATGAACCCTCCTGCGCCGGCAAGCAACGCAGGCGAAACCATGAGGTCGCCCCAAAACGCCTCTGCCGGGAGGGGGACACCCCCTCCCGGTCGCTCCCCCGCGAGGCGATGCCCAGTGGCAAGCCGTGTCAGCGATTTGACGCTGGATATTGCCCAATTCTTTGCGAACGTGCGCCAGAAGACTCTGAACCATGTGAATATTCAGTCGCAGGATACTTTTGGGATGTGCTTCATGAAAATCCTTGAGTTCCCGGCCGATACCCGGGATCTGGTTTTCCTGGCGGCCGTTACGGTCCACTTTCCCGGGATAGTCTGCAACCTGAACTCCGCGTGACTTAGGGACTATACTCTGTGTCCTGTTCTCCGTTTAGGGATTCCCCACCGAAAAGCGAAAGATCTATATACCTATAATCCCTAATATTAGAACATATGGAAGCGTGGGTTCGGGCATGGCTGGAGGAGCAGCGCAGGAAGGGCGCGAAGTGCCTGGAGATCAAGTATGTACAGGACAAACCCTACGTCTACCGGTCGACGAGCGTCTACGACAAGGCGACCAAATCCCCAAAGAAGGTGAGTACGTACCTCGGTCGGCTGACGCAGGAGCACGGTCTCATCATCAAAGGGACACGCGAACGCCAGGTGCCGGTGCAGCCCCGCAGCATCCGTGAATACGGGAACCCCGCCCTTCTAACGGATGAGTTCCGGGATCTGCTCCCGGTGCTCCAGGAGGCCTTTCCAGCCTGCTGGCAGGAGATCGTCGCTCTCACCTTCACCCGGGTTGCCGGCTACACCCCGCTCTCCAGAATCGGGGATGCCTGGGAGAAACTCGACAATATCCTCGAGATCTCCCCGGACTGTGACCCTCGCACTCTCTCCCGGGTGCTCACCACCGTCGGCGGCGACCGGGCCGCCCAGCAGGCGGCCTTCCAGTACCTCTCCTCGCAATCCCGGCAGCTCGTTTACGACCTCTCGTTCGTCTTCTCCTATTCCGATACCGTGAACCTGGCCGAGTTTGGGTACAATGCTGAAGGCGTCTGGCTGCCGCAGGTCAACATCGCGCTCTTCAGCGCAACGGATACCGGGCTTCCCGTGATGATCCGGGCACTCCCGGGCTCGGTCAGGGACGTTGCCACGCTTGTCCGGTCGCTGCAGGAGATCGATATCGCCAATATCACCCTTATCCTTGATCGGGGTTTCGTCTCGGAGGCGAACGAGAACCTCCTGACGGAGGCAAAGATCCCATTCGTCCTCCCCCAGCGCCGCAACAACACCCGGTATGCAACCCGGATCCATCTCACCGACCATTTCTTCTACCATAAACGGCTGATCCATGCCGGAAAAAGGGAGGTTGACGGCCTGACGCTCTACCTCTACGAGGATGCGGATCTGGCGGTGGAAGAGCAGAAGACGCTCTACCGGCTGCTGGAAGAGGGCGAGATCGATCGCGAGACGCTGAACCGGAAGCTGAAGCGGGCTGGCAGGATCCTGATCCTCTCCTCGGTTGTGGCGGAGCCGCAGGCGATCTACGACCTGTATAAGTCACGAAACCTGGTGGAGAACCATTTTGCCGTGTTCAAGGGCCTGATCCAGGCGGATAAACTCTATCTCCGGGACGCGACGGCGGTCTTCGGGCACCTGTTCATCGGGTTCCTCTGTCTCTATCTCTATTGCCGGATCCTGAACCGGATCAAGCAAGCGGGGCTTTCGGCGCATTTCTCGCCAAAGGGACTGCTCCTGAAACTCTCGAAGGCCTATGCAGCGATCTATGAGGAGGAGAAGAGAATCATCGATATGCCGAAGTAGGTGAGGAAGATCACGGAGAAACTCCAGCTTGATATATTCCCTAATATGTGAGGTGTTTGGGGTTGAGATTGTTGTCTTTGCTACGCAGATGCTACTTGGATGGGATCTCGAGGCTCGCGAGCGTATGAGTGTCATAATATAATTAGCTCTCATCAAAGAATTGAAACAATAACTCTTTTGATCGAATTTTATAACGATAGGTGCCCTTTTCTCCAATTTTCAAAACAATTCCGGCATTTACTAATTTCTCAAGATGATAATATACATATTCGGATTTTTCTTTATAATTCAAGCCTTTCTTAATATCTTTTATACTAACTTCTTTGTCTGTTTTGACTAGAAATTCCAATACTTTGAATATTTTCCGATTTTTTCCGAAAAGGTATCGAAGA
>JAHKLN010000078.1 GCA_020854755.1 Methanomicrobiaceae archaeon
AGACCTCGGCGATCAGGGTGATCGATCACGATACCGTCATGACCCTCGTCGGCCGCGGCCTCTTCGATTTCGGCGACCGGGACGGTCCGTTTCGGGTGGCGCGCCTCCAGCATCCGATGGGGATTGAGCAGGAGTCAGACAGGCTCTATATTGCCGATACCTTCAATCACAGGCTGAAGTCGCTCAATCTGCGGGAGAAGTATGCGGTGACCGAGACCGGGAGCGGTCTTCCGGGATTCCGCGACGGGCCGGCGGAGCAGGCGGAGATGAACGAGCCTGGCGGCCTTGTCTATCTCGGAGGCCTCTGGTACATTGCGGACACGAACAATCACGCACTCCGGATCTACGACCCGGTCAAGATGACCGTCTCGACCCTGATGATCGCCGTGCCCGGGGAGCGGAGAGAACCGGAGCTCCCGGAAGGCTGCCCTCTGCCGGAGCGGTGATCAGCGATCGAGGCCGTTTTGAGTTGCAGACGAAGTCCAGCGAGCCGCCGGCTCGACTGATGAGAATGATTGAATGTAGTGCATCTGCCCTGGATTCACCGCTTGGGATTCAGCCACTGCTGTTCCGCTAGAGTGGGCCGATTGGGGAATCGTCATAGGGGGAGACCCTCTCCCCGGTCCCTACCCCCCCCGTTGGGATGTCCCTCCCGGTCCACCATACAGGGAGACACGGGAGATACTGGATCCATGATACTCCAGAAAACTCACGGATTTTCATCGGTCGCGCCTGTAACCGTAGAACGGCTTCATGGGCGTTTTGTATGAGCATGGGCGGGAAGCAACCCTGTCCATGTTCATGCTGCATGCCTGCTGCCCTCGAGGGCTCATGTCGTTTCATAGAGAGGCCCTGCCGGGCGAGGGAGCATCCTTCGAATATCTCCGGTCTTCTCCTGCTTCCGCTCCGCGGACAGTCGCCCCCTGGCAAGGGCGGTTGAAGATGCGCATGCTCGTGCCGTAATGCAACCAGGAAGGCGGAGGTTGTGTGGCGCTCCTTTGCGGGTGCCGCCCCGCCTTTCAGAGGATCGCGGATACCCTCATCTGCAGGGAGTCAGGCGGCATACGATCCTGCCTCCCGCGACGTTCACTCTCTGCACGAATATACACCTTCGCTTTCCGCAATGAATCCTTCCTTCTCGAGATCTTTGAGGATCCTCTTCACCCGCGCCCTTTCCTGAGAGAGTTCCCGGATCATCCGCTCTTCCGGCACGTCTCCTTCCGAGAGGACCATTGAGAGTATCTGCCCCCGGATCTGCCTGTCCGATCCCTCAAAACGGCTCTGCCGCGAGTATCCCGCACTCCTGCGGTTTGGGTTCACCGTCCGCTTCGCAAGGATCGTTCCATAATCCATCAGGGCGGAGTACCACTCCCGCGGATTCTCCCGATAGAGCGCCTGCTGCAGTATCGGCAGGATCTCACTGTCCCTGACATCGTTTCGGTCATGGAAGAAGAAATGTATCACGATCCGGCGGATGTTCGTTTCGATATAGACGACGGGCATGTTGAACGCATAGGCGCAGATAGCCGATGCCGTGGCCTTCCCGATGCCCGGAAAGGTTGCGAGGGTCTCCACGTCTGCCGGGAGACGCCCGCCGTATTCTTCAACCACCCGCTCTCCGGATTCATGGAGCGCTATGGCGCGTCGATTGTAGCCGAGGCCCTGCCAGGCCTCGAGGACGTCCCGCCGTGGTGCGCGGGCAAGGCTCTGAAAGTCGGGAAACCGCTCGAGGAACTCCCGGTACTTTGCGGCGACCCGTTCGACCTGCGTCTGCTGGAGCATGACTTCAGAGACGAGGATGCTGTAGGGGTCGACGGTCCGCCGCCAGGGGAGGTCTCGGCCGTGGCTGCGATAGTGGCAAAGGATCATGTCCCGAAAGAGGGAGATCGTCTCCATATTGGTCCCTTCCCTGCGAATCCGTTCGATCAGCCGTTGTTCCTGTTCGTTCTGTCCGGGATCGAGGCTGCCGATCACACCAGGTACTCTGTCGGACAGAGGCAAATATCTTCGGCCTTTCGGGTGCCCGGGAGAGGCGCCGTCCGCGGCGCGCTGTACCTGCCGGTACCTCTATCACCTATCGGAACCATTGCACCGGTGGTGCGGTATGAAGATCGGATATCCCTGCATCAACCAAAGGATCGGGTGCTCCTCAGGCAGGACGTTTCGGCTGCGGTCGTACTCCGAGAAACGGCATATCGAGACGGTTGCAGGAAACCTCGACTGTCTCCTTTCGGTGCTGCAGTTCAATGTCGAGCACGGCCTGCTCTTCTTCCGGATCACCTCCGATCTCGTCCCGTTCGCCTCCCATCCGATCTGCTCCTATCCGTGGCACGACGTCTTTGCCGACCGGTTCCGGGAGATCGGGGCGTTCATCGGCGAGCACCGGATCCGGATATCCATGCACCCCGATCAGTTTGTCGTCCTGAACGCCGGTGATCCCGGTGTGGTGGTGAACAGCATACGCGAACTGCGCTACCATGCCGATCTCCTGGATCTCATGCACCTCGATCGTTCGGCAAAAATCCAGATCCATACCGGCGGCGTCTACGGGGATAAGGAGCAGAGCATGCACCGTTTTGCCGGGCGGTATGACGATCTGGAGCTGCCCATCCGCCGCCGTCTGGTCGTAGAGAACGATGATATGCGATACACCGTGCAGGACTGCCTGCAGCTGCATGAGGATACGGGGATCCCGGTTCTATTTGATGCATTTCACCACGAACTGAACGGTTCCGGCGAACCGGCGGGCGAGACTGCGGCACTCTGCAGCGGGACATGGCGGCCGGACGACGGCATCCCGATGATCGACTACAGTTCCCGGCAGCCTCTCGATCGGAGGGGCAGGCATGCAGAGACCCTGGACCGTGGACACTTCAGGAAGTTCCTTGCAGAGACCATGCCGCTGGATTTCGATCTCATGCTTGAGATCAAGGATAAGGAGAAGAGCGCGCTGCTCGCGGCCGAGATCGCAGCGGGCGACCGCCGGCTCTATCAGGCATAGCCCGGTACACCCCGGCAGCTGCACGCATCGCCTGTACAGAAGGAGCGGGCAGTGCCCCCCACTTCAGTGGGGGAGCAGTCGCACCGATCTCTGCCGGTCTAGCGTGCAGCTGCCGCTGTCCCCTTCAGACCGGGAACCAGCACCGCATCGGTGGCATGGAGCAGCCCGTTTGTGCATTCGATATCCGCATCGATTATTTCAGCGCCGTTTATGCGGGTTTCCCCTTCGGATACGCTGATCTCCACCATGCCCCCCTGCAGCGTGCGGGTGCTTTTACTTTCCGTTAGATCCTGCCGCGTCAGCCTTCCCGGAACGATATGGTACTTCAGGATGTCCGACAGCTGCGCCTGATCCTGCAGGATCTCGTTCATCCGCTCCTGCGGGATGGCATCGAATGCATCGTTCGTCGGCGCAAGGACGGTGTACAGATCTTCGCCGATCAGAATCTCTTCCATCCCGGCGAGGTGGATTGCGCCAAGAAACAGGGTGAATCTTCCATCTTCTCTGGCAGTCTCGATAATATTCTTCATCCCGATTACCTCACTGGATTTGTGCCTCCTCTCGTGACCATATGGGTATATAAAACCTATCTGCCTCTCATACGATCTGTTCCCGGATATCCCCACCCTCTGACGCGTGCCCGGGTACGGGGTTGCTCTGAATAAAGGGATGGAGAGATATGTCTCCGGTGAGACCGGAGCGCAGATGTTTCATCTCCCGGATCAGGCGGCGTATGCCTCGAATGCCTGTGAAAGCGTCGGCATGAGCACGGAGTCGACGGCATAGCATATTCCGTTGTCAAACTCCGTTCCTTCCGGTGCAACCCTGACAATCTCGTCCAGCATCACCGTGCCGTCCTCATAGGTGACGTACATCGAGCTGCCCTCTTCGGTCTTGATAAACTTGTCTTCCTTGATCTTCCCGGATCCCATCTCTTTCAGGCTTTCCGGAGAGTATCTTCCTTCAACAATGTGGTATTCGACGACATGCGGCAGCATCTGCTTATCGGCGAGGATTATTTGCAGGTTTTCTTCCGGTATCCTGCCAAACGCCTCGTCAGTCGGGGCGAAGACCGTATACGGCCCTCCTCGAGTCAGCCTCTCTTCAAGGCCGGCAGCACGGATTGCCTCAATAAAGCGGCTGAAACTGCCGGCCTCCCGGAGTGTCTCAATCAGATTTCCCAAGTTTTATTCCTCCTGCTGCGAACGGCGATTGCTGCGACGTTCTCATATATAATTTTATTTATATTGCTGACATTATTCATCATATCCCTGAAGGATCGCCGGATCCGGTTACGTTATCACCCGGAAACCCGAAGAACCGGATCCGTTCAATTGAAGACCTGAATGGAACGTCTGCCCGCGACGCAGATGCATCGTGAGTGTCCCGCTCCCGGCTCCCGGTCAGGCGTACTCTGAGATGGAGTGGGGGCACGGAATATGATTATGAAGCCCTGCGCACGCAGGTGCAACCGGTTGAGAACCCGATGCGGCCGCAATTTTCGATCTCGACCTGTAATTACAGAAACCGGGCTTGAGGCCCTCCAGGCCACAGGCGCGACCGAAGAAACTCACATGTTGCCCTTCAGGCTACAGGCACACCTGATGAAACCCCTATGAAGCGCTGCATCAGGCTTAACCAATGAAAAACGACAGGATGTGAGGTTCCGGACCGGTTTCGGCTACGGGGAGAGTGCCCCGGGTATCGGGAGTATTTCATATAAAACGCATATGGAGCCCCTGCTGGGGCTGCAGGCGCAGCGGATGAAAATTCTTGAGCCTGCATCGATACCCAAGGCCCGTTTTTCTCCAACTATCCCGGCGTAGTGGACCATGGGGGACATCCCGACGGGGGAGACCCCCTCCCCCCATGAGGATAGCCGGTGGAAAGCCGTGTACGGGGGCAAATTGAGTTAAGCGGCGAGAGGCTTCCATTTACAGATGCCGGCTTGATTTTCATGGGAAGAACCGTTGTATTTGATGCAGGTACCCGGGATCCGGTTCAGTCCGGTCTTTCCCGTTGCACTGGATCGTGTGAGGCATCGCCATGGAGGTACGGGCAGGAGAGCGACCGCAGTTTCACCCTCCTGCCGATGCTCATTCCCTCGCTTCAGCACCTCGGATTTTCCATTATCAGTTGTATCTTTGGGCACTACCGGAAATTGAGCTCTCCCATCCGGAAGCGCTCTGATGTTCGCGACCGGCCCTGCTTATCGGGCGCTGCCGGGGTATCCGGGGTATCCCCACAATCTCCGGTCTCTGCCCGATCCAGGTACCCCAGGAGCAGATCGAGCGCCTCCCATTCCCTGGTGCCGCCGCATTTCCGTACCAGAGAGGCGTGATGATCGATCAGCTTCCGCAGCCAGGGATCTCCCGTCATCACATACCGGGTGGCGTGCACGGTCGCATCGATGATGCTATTGAACCCGCGATTCACAGGGTGCAGGCGGAGGTCCGCCACCATCTCCTTGAGCGGGCGCAGCCGAACGATCAGGGCCTCGTCGGTCTTTCGTTCCACCGCAGCATTGTATGCAATCCATGCCTCGGCATCCGGAAGGCGGTACATCCTTCTCCCCTCCACCATCTCTGGAACAAGGTCGCTCTCCGGGAGATCCTCAAACGCCGTCCTGACATAGAGCACGGGGTCGAAGATGAAGTTTGCCACAATCCAGCCATATCGTTCGACGTTCGTTGCGGTATGGCTGTGGTGGAAGAGGACCATCCGTGCAATCCGGTTGCGATTGATGATGCCGATGGGCGCGGCATTGCAATGGGTGGTCGCGATCACCTCGTTGATCCCCTCCTTCAGCAGTCCCATTGCCATCCCTCCCCGAGCGCCACATATATCGAAGCAATGATGATGTCGGCAATGGAGCCCGGATTAATCCCCGCGGCGATGCACTCGGCGTCAAACTCATCAAGCCTCCTCTTCCCGGAAAGCACCTCGCCTGCGTGCTGCATCGTCTGTGCGGCCACCCCGGCCCCGTGCTTCTTGATAATGAATGTATCGGGCTCGGACGCAAGGAGCTGCAGGAACGACGCCACGATCGAGTCCCTGCCGCACCCGTTCGCCTTCAGCAGATCCGCACCCCTGCGCGTGAGCCGGTAGCCCTCCGTCCATTCCCGGGCCACCATGTCGTTCGGGGCAGAGTGGTGCATGATGTCGAGAAGCGACATCCTGCGAGCCCTGATCGCCTCGAGAGAGGCGGGATCGTTCGCGTCGAGCTCGTCCTCGCCGTGCATGCGCACCCGGGTGAGGGAAAACCCGGCATAGAAGTCGAGCGCGTCCTCCACGGTCGTCTCAGCGATGGCGCGGAGCGCACCGTCGATATCGTTCCCGAGAAGCAGGGGGATGAGAAGCATATATGCGCCGAAATGGGTGTTGCCCCCGCTATGGCTGTTTGTCAGGGAGACCGCTTCCCTGATCAGCTCCCCGATGGAACCCTCTCCGCGCCCGGCGCGCTCGAAGGCCGGGCGGACGAGTATGGTCGAGGCCAGGAAGTGCTCGAGGCGGGTATCCGCATAATCGTGGCAGCGATCGACGTTGCCGGGTTTCGGGTAGGCGCACACCTCAAGCATCATTGCAAGCTGGGCGCGCTCAGCTCGCGTCATCGTCCGGGTCTGCATGAAAAACCCTGTTCATGATCTTATCGGCCATGCGGTGCTTGTAGCGCATGTAGTCGTGCAGAGTGAGCCCTATCTTCTGGAGTGTCATGTTCCGGAAGAGGCAGGGCGAGCTGCTCTTGCAGCACCATGCCAGGCTCCCGAAACACGTTCCCTCTCCCCCGGCAAGCGGCGTATTCTCGACGATCGACACCTTGAGTTTGATGTATTCATCCCTTGACATACCGATCTTCTTGAGCGTGGGCATGAGCGGGCAGTCCTTTACCGGCATGCAGCAGAAGGCGAGTGCGCGGATGTCTCCCCCCCGGCAGAGCTGTTTCGGGGCGTTGTACCACCCGGACTCTGCGGCATAGCGGGTGATGGCAGCATCCAGCCCTGATAGTGTCCATGGGTCGGATTTGCGCGCCACCGATATGAGATCGGCGCCGTGCGAGAACATGTCCATTGCCCGGTCAAACGTGGTGATCGAGTTGTTGGCGATCAGCATGATGGGAGATGCATTCCGGATCTGGCGGAGCTTCTGGTAGCCAAAGTCCATCAGATCCACATGGAGCAGATCTGCGCCTGCTTCCCAGATCATCCGTGCGAGGCGGCGGTCGTCTGCGCTGACGCCCGCACGGATCTTCACCGAGACCGTGACCCCGGCAGACTTGAGGGCCCTGATCGTCTCGACGAGCGCACCCGTATGCTTCAGCAGGTACTCGCCGCATCCTGCATCGATCATCGGTTTCTGGCGGCAATGAGCGTCGATCTCATAGATGACACTGTCTTTTAGCGCTTCTGCGATCTGCAGGTATGCAGCGGGGGCGCTGCCGCGTAGGTTGATCCCGGGCACGACGGTGCTCTGCTTCATGAGCTCCACCTGCCGGACGAGCTCTTCCACCGGATCGTCGTATACGAACTCTGTCCTGCCTTCCTCTGCCATCGCTCTGCTGGCATCAAGCGTCGGCTGATCGATGGAGTAGCCTCCGATGAATGCGACGCCGACGTGATCTGCACGCTCAAGCACGTACGCCGCATCGACGATGCCGGCCATTGAGGCGATTGCAACCGGTGTCTTCACAATCCTGTCGTTTATGAGCAGTTCGAAATGCTCATATGCTTCCATCATGATTCCATACCACTTGATCGTAATGGATCAAATTGTTTTGGATTCGGGCCAGGGTGCAGATACCTCCTGCCGGCGGTTCGGGCCTGTGTCCCCGGGGGCCATCCCGGCATGCGGCCGGGCTGAGCGGCTGCATCCCGGCGCCGCTCTGAAGCGGTAGTACATCCAGCGCGAAAGGGATGTGGAAGGAGCCTCCACTCGCTTCCTTACATGGTTATTCTCGAGATCCGGGCTGGCGGGGAGAACACCTGCTCCGGCAGTGGAGGATACCGCAACCGCCCATGAACCACGAAGCCTCCTTTCCTCCATGCAACCAATCGGTAATTATTTTAACGTGATGTCGTTGTACATTTTACTGTATGGCGAAAAAGGGAATGTTACTGGTAGGTCATGGCAGCAAGCTCCCCTATAACAAGGAGCTGATAGAGACCACGGCAGCGCTGATTGCGCGGAGGTCGGATGAGTACATCGTTAAGCCGGGCTTCATGAGCATCAATACGCCGACCGTGGAAGAGCAGCTGAATGCGTTCCGGCATGAGGATATCGATCTGCTCGTTGTGGTGCCGCTGTTCCTGGCAAAAGGCATCCACATCAATAAGGACATCCCGGAGATCCTTGGCCTGCCGGCGGATGCAAGAAAGGGGACGTTCCAGATCAACGGCGGGACCGTGCCCCTCGTGTATGCCAACCCCATCGGAAGCGACCCGCTCCTTGCCGAACTGATGCTGAAGAATGCAGAGGAAGCCATTGAGGAACTGGCCTGACGGGCTGAGGGTGCTCGTACTGGATACCATTCACGGCGGTGCCGAGCTTGCCGGGGAGCTGCGTGCCGGCGGGCATCAGGTGGATGCGGTGGATGTCTATCGTGGTGGGGAAGGCATCTCTGTTGCGGCCGCCATGGCACGGCGCTATGATCTCGTGGCCGCGCCGGTCCATCTCGATCCCAATCATCCCCTGCTGCAGTCGTCAGCTGCCCCCTGCATCACCCACCACGAGGCGGTCAGGCAGGTGCTTATCTCCAGTCTGCCCCGTCCGATGATCGAGATCACGGGCGCCCGGGGCAAGACCACCACTGCCCATGCACTCGCGCACCTGATGCAGGGGCCCGGCGTCCTCCATACTTCGACCGGCAGCCTCGAGTACCCTGAGAAGAGCATGCTCTGGAGGAAGAGCATCACGCCGGCATCGGTGATCCCGGCTGCCCGGCGGGCGCATGCACTCGGCGGCTGGCTGATTGCCGAGGAGTCGATCGGGGTCACCGGGGCGGGGGACGTGGCGGTGCTGACCTCGGGAGAGGACTATCGGATCGCCGGCGGCAGGAAGAGCGCCCTGGCCGAGAAATGCCGCCTCATCGCCGCAGCCACCACGGCGATCGTTCCCCGCGGGACCCCGATATCAGGATCGAATGTCCTGCACCTCGAGGAGGCGGTGGAGTGCTCCGGCAGCGTCTGCAGGTACTGCTGGAACGGCGTGAGCGGAACGTTTACAAACCCCCTCTGCGAACTGAACGGATATAGGACTCCCCTGATGCTCGCCGCCGCAGCAGCATGCGTCCTCGGGATCGATCCCTCCCCGCTCGGGACCTTCTCCGCCCTTCCCGGGAGGATGGCGGCCCGGCGCGAAGGCGGCGTGCTGGTGGTGGACAACGCCAACAGCGGCACGAATGCCGAGACCACAATCGAGGCGGCGCGCTATGCCCGCACTCTGTCGGGCAGCGACGCGATCACGCTGGTGATCGGCGAGGAGTCGCGGACGGTCTGCGAGGGGTTCCCTCCCGCCGATATCCAGCGTGCCGTTGCGGCGATCAGGCCGCAGGAGGTCGTGCTGGTCGGCGCGGAGCGGGAAGGCGGCGGCTATTGTGCGGGCACGCTTGAGGAGGCGCTCACAGTCGCACGGGCGATCACCCGCGACGGGAGCATCGTGCTTGCGGTAAAGACATGGAGATAGGAGCATATGCAGTATATTCAACCAAGGCCGAGCTCGATTGTGGCGGCGCTCTACACCGCCCGCGATCTGGGCGTGGACGTGGCGATCCTCCACGGACCTTCCGGATGCTCGTTCAAGCACGCCCGGCTGCTTGAGGAGGACGGCATGCGGGTGCTGACCACCTCGCTCGCAGACAACGAGTTCATCTTCGGCGGTCACGGGCTGCTCGAACGCGTCCTCCGCCACGCCGAGGAGACGTTCTCACCCCGGCGGATGGCGGTCGTCGGGACCTGTGTTGCGATGATCATCGGCGAGGATCTGCAGTCGGCCGTCCGGGATTCCGGGGTGCAGACCCCGACGATCGCCGTGGACATCCACGCCGGGTTCCGGGAGAATATCGACGGCGTCGTCGCCACGCTGGAGCCTGCAGCAGATGCGGGCTGGATCAGCGCCGACGAACTCGAACGCCAGCGGCATCTCCTCGCACAGGCCAACGAGGTGGAGCGGCTTCGCGGTGCGGCATACAAGGAGTACATCGAGCCGTCCCGCGGCGATCTCAAGCACATTGCGGCAGGCCGCCTGCTCGAACTGGCGCAGAGCGGCGCCCGGGGCGTTGCTGTGCTGAACGCCAAGAAGGAGACCGCCTACATGTTCGCCGACGAGCTCCTGGCGCTTCGTGAGATCTGCCCCGACGCGGCGGTCACCTACTTTGCCAATCTCGAAAGGCGCGGCCTCACGAAGGTGCGGGAGGATGCGGCCAGGATCCTCGCAGGCATGCGGGAGCGGGGGCTTGATCCCGTGCTGCTCGGAGCGCTCGACGAGTACGGGACGAACGGCCCTGCAATCGGTGAGCGCCTCCGGGAGATCGCCCCCGACTTCGCCCTGCTCGCCGGCGTGCCGCACGCCGTCCCGCCGGAGTACACCGAAGGGATCGAGGTCTTCTCGATCACGAACGGCCCCCGGCAGGTGGAGCCGCTCCGGGCTCTCGGCCACCGCCATGTGGTGGTGGAGGTCGATCTCCATCCAAAGACCCTGGGTGTCAGGGAGATCGTCGAGAGCGAGTTCGGGGCGGTCCTGCGGAGCATGCGATGAAGGCCCTTCTGATCGCCGGGGATCGTTCCGGGAGCGGCAAGACGAGCATCACGCTTGCCATAGCCGCTCTGCTCTCGAAGTCGCAGAAAGTCCAGACGTTCAAGGTGGGGATGGACTACATCGATCCGTCCTACCTTACCGGCGTCACCGGGCGGCCCTGCAGAAACCTGGACGGGTTTGTGATGGATCCCGCGCATATCAGGATGATCTTCGACCATGGCTGCCGGGATGCCGACGTCGCGCTCGTCGAGGGGGTGCGCGGGCTCTACGAGGGGGCGGAGGCGCTCTCCAACCGCGGGAGCACGGCGGAGATCGCACGGGAGCTCGATCTCAACGTCATCCTGGTGGTCAACGCCCGGAGCATCACCCGGAGCGCGGCGGCGCTCGTGAAGGGGTTCCTGGCCTTCGATCCCGGTGTCCGGATATCGGGCGTCATCGCAAACAACATCACAGGTGACCGCCACCGGCAGAAGACCGTCCGGGCAATCGAACACTACTGCGGCATACCGGTGATCGGGACGATCCCCCATACCGCGGCAATGGAGCTGACCATGCGCCATCTCGGCCTGATCCCCTATCTCGAGGGGATCGGGCATACCGAGTTTTCAGAACGAATCGAGGCGATCACCGGGATCATCGGGGAGCACATCGACCTGGATCGGCTGCTTGCCCTTGCAGGAGAGTATACACCCTCGACCCGGCCTTCGCCTCTCGATTCCCCGGGCGGGGCCGATGTGCGGATAGGGGTGGCGCTTGATGAGGCGTTCAACTTCTACTACGCCGATCTCTTCGACGTCCTCCGGGCGCTCGGCGCAGAGTGCGTCCCTTACAGCCCGATCCGCGACCGGCTGCCCGATGCCGACGGTTACATCCTGGGCGGCGGGTACCCGGAGCTCTTCGGGAAGGAGCTCGAGGCGAACGCTCCCGCCCGGGAGGCGCTCTTTGAGGCTTCAAGGAACGGCACCCCGATCTATGCAGAGTGCGGAGGCCTGATCTATCTCACCGACCGCCTGCTGTTGCAGAAGGGCTTTTCCGGCAGCGAACGGGATTTCGAGTACGAGATGTGCGGCGTCTTTTCCGGTCAGACCAGCATGCCGGCACGCCGGGCGCTCGGCTATGTCGTGGGGATGAGTGCTGCAGACAGCCCGCTCGGGGCGGCGTCTTTCCGGGGCCATGAGTTCCACTACAGTGATGTGGCGCTTGAGCCGGGGACACGGTATGCCTACCGTCTGACACGCGGCAGCGGGATCCGGGACGCGAAGGACGGAGCGGTCCGCGACCGAACGATTGCGAGCTACACCCACCTGCACCCGGTGACAAGCCTCGATATGTTCGGGCATTTCGTCGACTGCTGCCGGAATCGCGCCTGAATGCCCGGATGAGGCGAATATTCCGGTATGATCCGCAAATCAAAGACAAAAGGCAAAAATACTATTCAACAGATACAAGTTCCAGTACATGATCATCTACCTTGACGGCAGGTACGTCCCCGAATCGGATGCGGGGATATCAATCTTCGATCACGGCTTCCTCTACGGTGACGGTGTTTTTGAGGGCATCCGGGCATACGGCGGCAGGGTCTTCCGGCTGGACGAGCATCTGGAGCGGCTCTACGACTCGGCAAAGACCATTGATCTGAAAGTCCCGCTCACGAAGGAGGAGTTTACAGAGGTCATCCTGGAGACCATGCGGAGGAACAACCTGACCGACGCCTATATCCGCCCGATCGTCACCCGCGGAAAGGGGGATCTCGGGCTCGACCCCAGGAAGTGCCCGAAGCCGACGGTGCTCGTGGTCGCCGTCGAGTGGGGCGCGATGTACGGCGACCTCTACGAGAAGGGCTTAAAAGCGGTCTCGGTCTCCGTCCGGAGGAATCCCGCCGAGGCGCTCCCGCCGAACGTCAAAAGCCTCAACTACTTGAACAACATCCTCGCAAAGATCGAGGCGAACTACAAGGGCGGCGACGAGGCGATCGTCTTTGACACAAACGGCTACGTCTCAGAAGGGTCGGGGGACAACATCTTCGTGGTCAAGAACGGCGCCATCTTCACCCCGCCGACGCTGAACAACCTGCGCGGGATCACCCGCATGGTGGTGATCGAGCTCGCGGCGTCGCTCGGAATTTCGGTGACGGAGAAGAACCTGGGCTACTTCGACCTCTACACCGCCGACGAAGTCTTCGTGACCGGGACCGCGGCAGAGGTCGCGCCCATCCGCGAGATTGACGGGCGGATCATCGGCAGCGGCAGACCGGGCCCGATCACCCGGCAGCTGATGGCGGCGTTCCGGCGGGCCACGGAGACGGAAGGGACGCCGGTCACCTGATCCCGATCCCGCAGCCGGTACCGCCGTTTCGGGCGTTCTCCGGGAAATACCCGGCGACAAAACTTTTTTATTCCTATCGGACGAAGTAATATGGCACATTATGTGCGAACCGATCGCGCTGCTATAGTGTAGGGGCCAATCATGTCGGCCTTTCACGCCGACGACTGGGGTTCAAATCCCCATAGCAGCATATTGCTTTATTTTGAGCTTCGATTTGAAAATAGTTATTTCTCTTCGAGATTGCCCTCTCAAGATCGAGTTCCCCTCCTGGGAACCAAGCGGATGTCCCAGAAGAGAACTACCAGGTAAGGCCAGAGGCGCCGGACTTAAGAAACGATCCCATGGAGGACGTGAGATCAGATCCAGCCCCTCGCATATTCTTTGGGGGATATATGTATTAGCAAAAAAAGGTCACTTCTGTTAATAGTAAAGCAATTGTGATTTACCTCCTTGGCGAGCGCGAGTGTATAGGCCCCCATGCGGGATGGCCGGTTCAGTCGATGATGATTTAAGTGGTGAATACTGTGAGATCAGACAGAATAATATTTTTTATTTTGAACACTATCTCCATAAATTCCTTACATAATTTTCCCTTTTGCGGAATGTCTTTCATTATTTTTCGCTTCACAAGAGAAGCCTTAATCTATCGAGGCTAGTTATTCTTCTACGATGGCAGATAACGGCAGTATTCGAATAAAGGGTATCGATACGAATAGTAACACCGTCTTATATTCAATAATTGAGAGGATGATGAAAAAGTACGGTTTCACAAAATTCGCGTTTCGATTGCAAAACGTGGATTTACCGCTTATGCTGTGTCCCTGTTCGGTGACCGAATAGTGATTACGCAAGGTCTGCTCGAAGAGCTTAATGAAAATGAGTTAGAGGCCGTAATCGCTCATGAATTCAGTCATCTATATAACCGAGACAGCGTTATAATAATGACTGTTATTGCGGTATTCTTAATCCCTATGGTGTATTTTGGGACGCTTTTCTCTCTTAATCCCTTCTCCCTC
>JAHKLN010000023.1 GCA_020854755.1 Methanomicrobiaceae archaeon
CCGGACCCGGGGTGTCGGCACAGAACGCAAGGGATGTTCATGGCTGCGCTTGCACCGGTCGCCGGTGCATGAGAGTTCATGTGAAACTCCAGGGAATCCTCGCGCTTATCATTGGTTAAGCGGGAAGCAGCGCCTCATGAGAATTTCATGTAACCCGGAAAAATCGGCAGTGCCCTAGAGATGGTCCCGCTTTGAATACCAGCTCGGTGCCGCGATGCAGTGTCTTTGTCGTGTACGGGTCCTTCACCGTCCGGGGCCTGTACACTCATTGCATCATGGTGGAGTATTCTCCGCCGGATCTCTCTAAGGCAACTCCCTGCATGGTCTCAGGCTGTATATATAACTTTCCAGCTCTCCGGCGATTTCCGATTCCCGGCACGGTTCGCGCCGATCCGGCCTCGGCATCTGTCGGTTCCCAAACACCGGCCGCACCATCCCGCCTGCAGCGACAGGGCGGTCTATTCAGCCTTCCCGAGCCTCTCTATCTCCCGGACGACCTCCTCCCCTTTCCCGTACGCCTCCCGGAGTGCGGTCGGGTGCCCCTGTATCCCGCCGTACCGGTCCATGTCGTTTGCGATGATGTTGTCGTAGTATTCAAACCCGATCGTGTTGAAGAAGGCGGTGATCGCCGGGAAGGCGGCGTCAAAGACATGGTCCCACCCGAGCCCCGCGGTCGAGATGAAGACGCCTTTGTGCCGCCTGATATGAGTATGCGGGAAGTAGAGGATCTTCAAGATGAACTTCCTCGCCCAGAGGAACTGGGCGCGATCGATCAGGCCTTTGAGCTCCGCCGTGATACCCATGGAGTAGATCGGGGATGCGACGGCAAGGCAGTCCACGGCAAGGATCTTCTCGTAAAGCGGCTCGATGTCGTCCCTGACGACGCACTCGCCGCTCGTGTGGCATAGATTGCAGCCCTTGCAGGGCGAATAGCGGAGGCTCCGCAGGATCACCTTCTCTGTATCCGCCCCGGCCTGCCGGGCCCCTTCCAGAAAGGCATCGAGCAGCGTCTCGGTATTGCCGTGCCGCCGGGGGCTGCCTGATATGCCGAGCACCCGCACTGCCATGGCATCACGCCGCCCCAAGTTCCCGCAGCCGGGCGACGACCTCTTTTCCGAGCCGGACGGCATCGCCGTGCGCAGTGGGGTGGCGCTCGATCGCACCCTTCTCGTCGACCCCGTTGACCATCAGGTAGCGGATATCCTTCACGTCGATGACATGGAAGAAGCATTTCACCGAGGGGATCGCCCCGTCAAAGACGTAATCCCAGGTCTGCCCGGCGGACGCCAGGAATATGCCGATCCGTTTATCCTTCCGCTCGGGCGGCACGATCGGCAGTTTCAGGACGTACTTTCGCGAACGGAAGACCTGCGCCCGGTCCACGAGCGCCTTCGCCTGGGAGGCAAGCCCCATGCAGAAGATGGGCGAGGCCAGGATGATGCAGTCCGCCTCTATGAGCAGGTCGTGGACGACGTCCATGTAGTCCCTCTGGACGCACCGGTTGAGCGTCTCGCACGCGTTGCAGCCCCTGCAGGGGTTCAGATTGACCTCGTCGAGCGCGATCTTTGTGATCTCCACGCCGTCCTCTTCACCCATCGATGCAAGCACCCAGTCAAGGAGCGTTTCCGAGTTGCCGTGCCGGCGCGGGCTCGTGGCAAACCCAAGGACGCGAATTACCATGCCTGCACATCTGTAACCGAAAAGAGAAAAAGTTTGGTCTCTGCTACAGCTGCTTGAAGCAGAGATACCAGTCCTTGCACTCGTAGCCTTCCTCCAGACGCCGCTCCATATCTGCGGCGGTCTTGGGGGCGGGCACGACCACCCTGCCGCCCGGCTGCCAGTTGGCAGGCGTGGCGACGCCGTGCTCGTCCGTCGTCTGGAATGCCTTGATGAGCCGGACGATCTCGGGCATGTACCGGCCGTTGCTCAGCGGGTAGTAGAGCATGCCGCGCAGAATGCCAGCGGTGTCGATGAAGAAGACCGCCCTGACCGCCGAGGTGCTGCTCTGCCCGGGGTGGAGCATCCCGTAGCGTTTTGCGACGGTCATGTCGAGGTCGGCGATGATCGGGAAGTTGATCGCAACACCCATCTTCTCCTTGATGTTCCTCACCCAGGCGAGGTGGGAGTGGACGCTGTCGATCGAGAGCCCGATCAGCTGGACGTTAAGCGCCTCGAGCTCGTCTGCGATCTCGGCAAACGCCATGAACTCGGTCGTGCAGACCGGCGTGAAGTCTGCCGGGTGTGAGAAGAGCACGACCCACTTCCCCCGGTAGTCGGAGAGTTTTATGGTGCCGTGGGTCGTCAGGGCCTCAAAGTCCGGGGCCTGCTCGCCGATCATCGGCAGCTGCTGCACGGTTTCCATACCTTCCATTGCCGATACCTCCTGATTACTTCATAAATTCCTCAAGGGCAGTCTTCCCGTAGACATAGGCAGGCATGCCCGCGAGCAGGAAGGCGACTCTGAGCCCCTCCTCGATCTCCTCTTTCTTCACGCCCAGATTCCGGGCTCCCGCCATCTGTGCCCGGACGGCATGCCGGTCACGCAGGGCGGCGGCGATCGCGATCGCGATCACCTTCTTCGTCTGGCGGGAGAGTGCGCCGTCGTCCCAGATCATCTGGTCGAGCCCCATCACCTGGTTGTAGAGCTCGGGGTTCAGGTCCTTCAACTCCTGAAAGATCACCGGGACTTTGCCGATCTTCTCCTCCAGGCGCTTCAGTTCGTCTTCCATCTCCTTATCACTCCTGCAGGACCATCGGCTCACCGCAGCAGACCAGCTCTCCGCCGCCTGCCACTTTGACCTCTACGACGTTGCCGCAGATCTCGCAGCGGTACGTCTCCCCTGCTGCTGATACGTTTACCATACCAATCTCACCTCTCACCTCGCCGGCGTTTCCGGCCCGGCTTACCGTTCTGTCTTTCGTTTCGGCGGGTGTACCGCATCTTCAGGCGTTTTCACGTCCGGTCTGATGTGCGTCATCGGGAAGCAGTTGTAGGTCTCGCATGCGCACGTCGGGCACTTCACGAGATCCTCCTCGGTAGAGCCGAGCCTGAGCTCGCGTCCGCAGTCGACGCAGATGTATCTTCCCGGTCCCGGCCTCTCCCCCGCTTTTGCTTGAGTTGTTCTTTCTGCCATGGTGCTACCGAACCCCTGATAGCATCTGATCTTATATATCTGTTTTGCATTATCCATTGAGGAGACAGATACCACACAGAATCCCGCTCGGCCATCCGGGCCCTGCCATCGCACCGCAGCACTTTATAAATAGTGTGTCGTGCTATCTCGCTGTATATGCCAGCGCAGATCATCGCCGTACTGGGAAGCCCCCTTGCGGGAGGCAACACGGCAACTCTCCTCGATCAGGCCATACAGGGCGCACGGGATGCCGGGTGCGACGTCGAGAAGATCCTGGTCAACCAGCTGAATATCAGGCCGTGCATGGAGATCTTTTACTGCATGGAGAACGAGGCCTGCAGGATTCAGGATGAAATGACCCCGATATATGAGAAGTTCCGCGATATGGACGGCCTCATCGTCGCCTCGCCGGTGATGACGATGGGCATCCCGGGCAAGCTGAAGATCTTTCTCGATCGGTTCCAGGTCTTTTATATGGCAAAATACTTCCGGGAAAAGCCCTTCATCTCCCGCGAGAAGCGGAGGCAGAGGAAGATGCTCTTCATCTCGATCGCCGGCATGGATATCGATCACGTCTTTGAAGGTGCAAAGATGACGATGCGGGCGTTCGGCGAGATCATCGACTGCCCGTACTGGGGCGAGGTGCTCAGGAACGATATGGACACCATCAAGGATATCAGGACCCGGCCTGAGGTGATGGAGGCCGCATACCGGAAGGGCAACGAGCTCGGGAGGCTGCTGGCAGGCGAGAGCGCCTGAAGGGCGGGTCATGCATGGCCGTCCGGGTGCTCCTCGGGCTCGATATGCACGATGATCTCCTTTATCCCGCCGATCTCCTCCTTTAATCGCCTCTCCACCTCGGTCGCGATCTCGTGCCCCTGATCGACGCTGAGCGCCGGATCGACGGTGACGTGGATGTCCCCGTACATCTCTCCGGGCTTTCCCCTGCACCGGAAGTTGTGGCAGCCCTTCACGCTCTCGATGCCCATGACGATCTCCTCGATATCCACCGCCTCGCACTGCAGGAATGCCGAATCGGAGAGCACTTTCCCGGCCTCCCTGATGATCTCGACGCCCATCCGGGCGATCAGGATCCCGATGGCAAAGGCGATGAGCGGATCGGCCTGCGGAAAGCCCATCGTGACGGCGGCGAACCCCGCCAGCACGGAGATCGAGACGTAGACGTCGCTTCTGGTATGGGTGGAGTCGGCGATCAGGATGTAGCTGTCAAGCTCCTGCCCTTTCCGGTACTCATAGCGGAAGACGAGCACGTTGACGGCGAGGGTGGCGAGCATCACGCCGACGGTGACGATCGTGATCTCCGGCACAACGCCCTCCGTCAGCCGTACATACCCCTCGAAGACGATCCAGCAGGCCGTAAGCAGGATCAGCGCCCCTATTGCAAGCGCCCCGAGCGTCTCGAACTTGCCGTGGCCGTACTGGTGCTGCTCGTCGGGGGGCTTTGCGGCAATGAAGCTCGCGATGATCGCAACGATATTCGATACCGAATCAAACGAAGAATGGAAGGCATCGGCGACCATGCTCATGGAGTTTGCGAGCAGGCCGAATATCGCCTTTAATACAGCAACGAGAATGTTCAGAGAGAGGATGAAGAGGAGCACCCTCTGAACCTGCGACAGCTGCATGCCTGATCATTTCATACCGATCCATATAGGATTTCTGTAGGGCCGGTCAACCGAACACCCCGGAGGGCTGCAGGCCTGACAATTAATCCTGGCAGAGGTATCCCGGATCCGGTATTTTCCCGATCTCCCGGTTCAATGGACTCCGGTGAGTATCGCCGGGAAGGTGGGGGCAGGGGAAGGGGCTGTTCCTCCTCCTCTGGAGGCGATACCCGGCGGAAATCCGTGCACGGGTGGATGGTGAAGCGTGCCGTTTCTTTTCATTCATATATGCCCATGGGTTCGGAAATCCCTGCGGTGGCTTTTGAAATTTCCATGAAGGGCGGACATCTCCCCATGGAAATTGCCTGGACGGGCCCGTACGCTGATGTGGGCGGACTGGTGGGATTTCTTTTGGGAAAGGGTGTGTATTGCTGGTAAGATGCTTCCCTGTACCCGGGATGTTGCCGGACGTCCTCCCGGTTTGTCGGGATACTCCTGGGCCTGGACATCCCCATGCAATGCCGCCGGTACCGGCAGTCCTGCCGAATCTCCGCTCTTTTCGTCCCTCTCAGAATCGGATACCGGTCTGAAGGGTTATAAAGAGCCCTGAGGCGGAGGGGTGAGCATGAATGATAGCATTTAATAGGATCGTATCCGAAACAACCCCCTATGGCGACGAAAGAAAACGCCCTCGAGGCATATGCCGGAGAATCCCAGGCAAACAGGAAATATGCGGTCTTTTCCGAAAAAGCTGCGGCCGAAGGGTTCCCTGCCGTTGCAAAGCTCTTCAAGGCGGCTTCGGAAGCCGAGGCGGTCCATGCCAAACGCATCCTCTTCCTGCTTGAGATGGTGGAGATGACGGAAGAGAACCTGAAGAAGAGCATGGAGGGGGAGACCCGGGAGTTCAGGACGATGTATCCGGCTTTTATCGAAGAGGCGAAGAACGAGCGGAAGCATGAAGCGGAGGTCATCTTCACCCATGCGATGAAGGCGGAAGAAGTACATGCAAACCTGTATCTCCAGGCGCTCGAGAGCATCAGGGCAGGGGGCGATCTCGATGCGGATCACGTGTACCTCTGTCCGGTCTGCGGGAACATCGAGATCGGGGACACGCCGGAGAGGTGCCCGATCTGCGGGGTGCCGGCCCGCATGTTCAGGGAGATCAAGTAATACCCCATCTTTTCTTCGGGCGCTCGACACTATTAAATAGCATACGGCGACAATCACGATTACATGCCCTCCGTGAAGGTATATTCGACGAAGAACTGCCCTTACTGCCGGATGACGAAGTCGTTCCTCGAACGGCTCGGCGTCGGCGTCCAGTATATCGACGTCGGCGAGGATCGGCTTGCCGCGATGGAGATGGTCAAACTTTCAGGGCAGCGCGGGGTGCCGGTGACGGTCTTCGGCGACGAGGTGATCGTCGGATTTAACCCGAAGAGGTTTCGGGAACTCTTCGGGAGCCCTGCTGAAGATGGGGTCTTTGATACGGTCATCATCGGGGCGGGCCCTGCAGGGCTGACCGCGGCGGTCTACTGCGCCCGCAAGCAGTTAAAGACGATCATCATCAGCGAGAACATCGGCGGCCAGGCGACCTGGAGCTGGCAGGTCGAGAACTATATGGGCTTTAGGATGATCTCGGGCGAGGATCTGATCAGGAAGTTTGAGGATCAGGTGCACGAAGCAGACGTCCGCCTCGAGCTGGACAGCGTGCAGCGGGTAGCAAAGGACGGTGAGATCTCTCTGGTATCGACGGTGTCGGGCAATACCTACCGGAGCAGGACGGTCATCGTCGCGAGCGGCAAACTGCCGCGGACGCTGGGCATCGAGGGGGAGGACAGGCTGGTCGGCCGGGGCATCAGCGTATGCCCCACCTGCGACGCCCCGCTGTACCGGGATCGTGACGTCGTCGTCGTGGGCGGGGGGAACTCGGCGCTCCAGACCGCCATCGAGATGAGCAGGATCGCACGATCCGTCACCCTGGTCGCACGGAGCACCATCAAGGCAGACGAGGTCTACAAGATCGCGTTCGGGAGGCTTGGGATCCCGACCTACCTCAACCACCAGGTGGTGGCGCTCCAGGGCGACGAGTTCCTGGAGGGCATCGTTATCAGGGAGCGTACGACCGGGAAGGAGACGGCCATCGCAACCGACGGGCTCTTCCTTGAGATCGGCCTGATCCCGAACGTCGGGTTCCTGGGCGACCTCCTGAGCAGGAACGAGAGGAACGAGATCATCATCGACGAAAATGCCCGCACGAGCGTCGACGGCATCTTTGCGGCAGGGGACGTGACCTGCATCAAGGGCAAGCAGATCATCATTGCCGCGGGCGAAGGAGCGAAGGCCGCGCTTGGGGCCCATGAATATCTCCTGAAGCGCCAGCCTGTTCCCGCCGGAGGCGCACGGGAGGTGCCGCCGCCGGCGGCTGCGGACGCGCAGACTCCGCCCGGGGGCGTGCAGTGAGCATGCGGCGGCACGCCGCCTCCTCTCCTGCCGGGATGCCGGCCACCACGTGCAGGCGGCCGGACTCCCCGCTGTCTCCGGTGACACCCTGATGCCAACCTCTATCATCTCCCGCTTCGAACACCCCTCACGCAACAAGGGAGCGTGATGTCCGGGTGGACGATGATGGTTTCGCAATTCCCGAGAGAATTCCCGTATTTCCCGTGCTGGACGCGCTTGACGATGGCGTCCTTCTCCTGTATCCGGATTTCACGATTGCCTGGCTGAACGTGTCCCTGGCGGAGATCCTGCATATCAGGCGGGACGACGTGCTGGGCGCGAGCGCCCCTGAGGTGCTCGGATCCTCTCCTGCCGGGCTGGCGGCATCGCCGCAGGAGGCCGGGGAGCTCCTCGCCTCGCTCTGCGGAGCGGCACCGCCGCGGCTCGAGGTCAGGATCCGGGCGCCGAACGGCGAGGAGCGATGGTATGCGTGCTCGAGCCGGTGCCTCTCCGGGGACGAAGGGGAGGTGCGGATGCTCAGGTTCTGCGAGATGGCCGGCCATGGGGCGGAGCGGACGCTGCAGGAGCGCAAAGACGGCTGCCGGCAGCTGGAGACGGTGCTGAACGAGGGTATCTGGGCGATCGATCGGGACGGGTATACGACGTTTGCCAACCCGCAGATGGCAGAGATCCTGGGGTATGACGTTATTGAGATGATCGGGAGGCATTTTTCCTCCTTCATGGACGGGCACCAGGCAGATCTCGCCCGGGAGGCGCTGCGGCGGCTGAGCGCGGGCATGCGGGAGCAGTTCGAGCTCGAGCATATCAGGAGGGACGGGAGCCGGGTGCCCACCCTGATGGCGGCGTCGCCCATCGTTGATGCCGGAGGGCGCTACGAGGGCTCGCTCGCCTGCGTGCTGGAGATCACCGACCGGACGAGGATGGAGCGCGAACTCCTCGCAAAGACCGATGCACTGGATAACCGGGTGCGGGAACTCGATACGCTGTACCGGATCTCAAGGCTTATAGGGACGGATGCGGTCGTCCTGGAGGATCTCGTCAGGGGCACGGCCGAACTCCTTCCCGGCGGATTCCGCCGTCCGGACTGCGTCTGCATACGGATAGCGGCCGGCGGGATTCTCCATGCATCCGGGGGCTTTCTGGAAATCCCATGGAGCATCGGTGCCGATATCGCCGTTGCAGGTCGCGTGGAGGGGCGGATCGAGGTCGGTTACCGGGGCGCCCCGCCGGAGGGCGATCCCTTCCTTGCAGAGGAGCGGCACCTCATCTCTGCGGTCGCCGAGATGCTTGCGCGGGCGGTGCACAGGAGCCGGGTGGAGCGGGCTCTCCGGGAGAGCGAGGAGAAGTACCGACTCCTCTTCGAGCGGATGCTTGAGGAGTTCTACCTCTACGAGATCGTGCGAGACGGGGACGGCAGCCCGATCGATTTCCGCTATCTCGAGATCAATGCCCGGGCCGGGAGGGCCGTCGGGCGTTCGCGCGAGGAGATCGCCGGGAAGAGCGTCTTTGAAGTGTACCCGGCCCTGCCCGGGCCCTGGGAGGACCTCTTCTCCACCGTTGCAGAGACGGGCGAGCCGGTCCATACTGAGATGCATACGCCCAGCCAGCGCAGGTACGTCGATCTGATGGCATACCGCCCCCAGTACAGCCGGCTCGCGGTGATCGCCTACGACATCACCCGGCGGAAGCATGCCGAAGAGGAGATCCAGATGCGGAACCGGCAGCTCTCGGTCCTCAACCAGATCATCAGCGTGTCGGCCTCGTCCCTCTCGCTCGACGCACTGCTGGAGGCCTCGCTTGCAAAGACGCTCGAGCAGCTCGATCTCGATCTCGGCCTGGTCTTTATGATCGACGCCGACAGGAAGCAGGCGGTGCTCCGGTACCACCAGGGTGTTCCGGACTCCTGCCTCACCCGGCTCCGCGCCTTCAGGATCCATCACTGGCCGAGAAACGTCGTCTTTGTCGCTGGCCAGCCGCAGTACCTGGGGCGCGATCACGATGATCCGGCGCTTCTGGATCTGGAGGTCTCCTCGCTTGCGATGATCCCGCTCGTCGCCGAGTCGGTGGTGGTCGGGGCGCTGTATGCCGGGAGCCGGAGGAAAGAGGCCTTCTCGCAGGAGGAGCGCGCGCTTCTCGAGGCGATCGGGAGGGAGATCGGTTCGGGAGTTCTCCGGGGGATGCTCCAGCGCAGCCTGGAGGCGGCGAACCGGGAGGCGAATCTCTATCTCGATATCATGGCCCATGACATCAAGAACGCGGACAACGTCGCGCTCCTCTACAGCGATCTCCTCGTCGATATGCTGGAAGGCGAAGCGGCGGGGTACGCGCAGAGACTCCGGGGCAGCATCGAGAAGAGCACCGGGATCATAAAGAGCGTCTCCACCATCCGCCGGATACGCCAGGGCTCGGCGCAGCTTGCGCCCGTCGCCCTTGACGCCGTCGTCAGGGAGGAGGTCGGGCGCTTCCCGAACGCCGATATCGCCTATGAGGGCTGCACGGCCGTTGTCGAGGCGGACGATCTCCTCCCCGAGGTCTTTTCGAACCTGATCGGCAACGCCGCGAAGTTCGGCGGGCCGGAGACCCTGATCGGGATCCGGGTGGAGGAGTATGACGGGGAGGACGACGCGGTTCTCGTGACCGTCGAGGATACCGGCCCGGGCGTGCCGGACGAACTGAAGGAGTCCATATTCCACCGGTTCGAGCGCGGCAGGCAACCGGGGGGCGGCGAGGGGCTCGGCCTGTACATCGTCCGGATGCTCGTTACGCGCTACGGCGGCAGGATCTGGGTCGAGGATCGGGTGGAGGGCCGCCCGGATCTCGGTGCGGCGTTCAGGTTCACCCTGAAGAGAGCGGGCAGCACCTTCGAGGAGGATCCGGCGTAGCGCCGCCATATTCTACACTTCCAGCAACAGATACTCAAGACAGGAGCGATCACCCTGTCGGTGGAGAAGACCGATGACACCCGGTGTTTCCGCACAGAGCGCCGGTGCATCCCGGTCTCCGGGGAGAGCAGCCATTCCGGGACGCTCTAAAGGGTGAAAGCCGGCCGCGCCATATGAAAGCCCGGGATTTTAGGCCCTGCAAGAGCGCATTCGATCCCGGGCCCGCTCCAGGTGATCTCGAGGGGATTTCGCGCAACGTGCCCGAGATGTAGCAGCTCCGGGCCGGCATTGTGCGGTCGATCATCCCTCTCCCTTTTGTCCACGTCATTCCAGAATCAATAAATAGGAATACCGATACCATAATCTCTGGTCGGGAGGGGCACCAGACCAGGGGTCTCTCTCATTCGCACACAGATACCGCCGGTCTATGCTGCAGATATCCGGGGTTCTCCGGGAATCATGTTCATTGAGGCGAAAACCAGTGCCGGCTACGGAGCGTGTTCTTCCCCGCCAGCGGCGAGAATCAGCGCCGGAGGCGGCGTCCCCGGAACTCTTCCGGCGTCATGGTATCGGGTTTGAAAAAATGTGCATGGCGCAATCTTTCCGGGATTTTACCCATCGCTTTTAAGCGCGTTTCGCCCAATCCTGAACCGATCGTGGTTCGCCGAATGATTGATGATCGTCTTAACAGAGGGGTTTTCTGCCGCCAGGAACAGGATGTCGCTGTCGAGAAAAGCGGGTTGTCCCGGCTGAATCATCTGATCGATGCCAATCTTCTCATTTTTTCGAGGAATTCTTCCCCGCTCACAGCATATGTTGTGATGCCGTTGCAGTTGATGCGGCCGCCATAAGGCAGCAGCCCCTCTCTGTAATGCTGCCCGACAAGCGCCGCAGGGTCAACCTCTTCTTCCGTATGGCTGCCTCCATACTCATGATGCCTGCGCTCTTGCACGACTACACATGCCGGCGCGACCGTTACGGCAATACAATGTTCTGTCTGAGAGATAGAAGATACATTTTCCCATAACGAATGCCCGCCTCTCTCCGCTGGAGGCAGGGAGAACCCGGGCGGGTTCTCCCTCCCGATGTGCGGGGCGGTTGAAGATGGAGATATTTGTGCTCCCAAATAAAGATCCGGTCGCCTTCTGGCCAGAGGTGCGCTCCCCCTGTCTGCAGCCCGTCCGTGCCGTCCCGGCCTGCACGGTCCGCGGGCAACCTCTTGAGGAGATCCTCCGGCATTTCCGGGCACGGATCTCCTTCTCTCCACCGGCCGGCATCCGGCTATGAGGGATGATATTACCGTGTGTGCTGCACGGTACCGTCTGTCCGCGTCGGGCACCGGCAGGTCAGGCGCATTTCCGGAACCGGCGCCGTCATCCGCGGTATGTCTCCGGATGTGTCCATCCGGAGACTACCGTATGCATATGGACCGGACTGTAGTGATTGCCACGCAGACAGGCAGCAGTACGGCGTCGGTTCCCCCCTGCTGCCCGGGTTTTCCGATGCTCCCCCCTTGATGGGAACATGCAGATGCATGCAATCATTGTATAAATACATTGCGCTTCAACACCACCTGTATCATCCATATAAGGCCTGTGCTTCTGCTGCCGGGCAACCCCCGGGACAATCGGCCTTCTCCGGCGATCGCTGCGGGAAGGTATCGATTATCACCCGATCTCGGGCGACTGGCGGCGTGCCGGGCGCGTCCGAAAAGCCCTCCGGGATCGGGTGAAAACCGGGGGGCGAAGGGCATTTCAGGTGCCGGCGACAACGTATCTTTAAAGCCGCACGCCCGGGAGCAGCAGATGAAGATCGCCTATGTCTATGACGCCGTCTATCCCCATGTCAGGGGCGGGGTGGAGAAGCGGATACGGGAGGTCGCCGTCCGGCTCGCCGCCCGGGGGCACGACGTCCATATCTTCGGGATGCGCTGGTGGGACGGCCCGGCGCTGATCGAGGAGGACGGGGTCACCCTCCACGGCGTCTGCCCGGCGATGCCGCTCTATGCCGGCGGAAGGCGGACCGCCGCGCCGGCGGCGCATTTCGCACGCAGGGTGCTCCTGCCCCTGCTCGCCTCCGGCGCCGACCTGATCGACTGCCAGAACTTCCCCTACTTCCCCTGCTTTGCCGCGAAGGCGGCCTCGGCGCCGCGGGGGATCCCGCTCGCGATCACCTGGCACGAGGTCTGGGGCGACTACTGGTACGACTATCTCGGCAGGCGGGGCGTCTTCGGGAAGGCCGTCGAGCGGCTGGCCGCCGGGCTCTCCCACCACCCGGTCGCGGTCTCGCCCTCGACGGCCCGGGCGCTCGAGGCCCTCGGGATCGCAGGCCCGGTTTCGGTCATCCCGAACGGGATCGATCTCGCGCGGATCGCCGCTGTCCCCCCGGCATCCGACCCCGCCGACGTCATCTTTGCGGGCCGGCTGATCCGGGAGAAGCACGTCGACGCCCTCCTCCGCGCGCTCGTGCTCGTCCGCAAGGATATCCCGGACCTCCGCGCCGCGATCGTCGGCGACGGCCCGGAGCGATCGGCACTCGAGCACATGGCCCGCGACCTCGGGCTTTCCGCCGCCGTTACCTTCACCGGCTTTCTGCCCGGCGACGACGCCGTGATCGCCGCGATGAAGGCCGCCCGGGTCTTCGTCCTCCCCTCGACCCGCGAGGGCTTCGGGATGGCGGCGCTGGAGGCGATGGCCTGCGGCCTGCCCGTCGTCACGGTCGACCACCCGCAGAACGCCGCCCGCGACCTCGTCGCGCCGGGAGCGACCGGCCACCTCTCCAGCCTCGCGGCGGGAGAGATGGCGGAGAAGATCCGGGATGCGCTCGCGGGCCGGGCCGGAATGCAGGACGCCCTCTCGCGGACGGCGGCGGAGTACGAGTGGGACGCGATTGCGGCACGGCTGCTGCAGGTATATGACGGGATGGCGGGATGCTGAGGCGGGGGGAGGAAGAGCCTGTGGGGATGAGGGGATGC
>JAHKLN010000041.1 GCA_020854755.1 Methanomicrobiaceae archaeon
CTACCTCCGGCCTCGATCCCATGACCTCGCGGTTCGTCATCGAGTACATCAAAGGCCTCCGGCGCCGGGGAAAGACGGTCGTCTTCTCCGCCCACAACCTCTACCAGGTCGAGGAGATCTGCGACGCCGTGATGATCCTCCGCCGGGGGAAGGCCGTCGCCTGCGGCAGCATGGACGAACTCCGCGAGCGGTTCGGCTCGGTCACCTATTGGATCCACTTCCGGATCGACGACGCCTCCCGCCTCGATCCTGCACTCGAGGCTGCCGGCAGCAACGGGCAGTGGACGGCGACTGCCCGGGAGACGCGGGATCTGAACCGGATCGTCGGGGCGATCGCGGCATCGGGCGGGACGATCGAGCGGATCGAGTCCCGGTATCCGACGCTCGAGGAGATGCTCGTCAGGATCGGGAACTGATCCGGCGGTGCCAGCAGGAATCGGCACGGTTATTGCGCGGCGGCGGAAAGACTGATCACGACGATGAAAGAGGCGTACTTCACCGCGGCAACCCTCCGCGAGCGGGCCGTGGAGATGCTCCGGGACTGCCGGGCGCGAACGGGTATCCGCTTTCTCCCCGGGCAATCCGCGCTGCTCGTCATCGATATGCAGGGGTACTTCCTGGACCGCCGCTCCCCTGCGTACATTCCCGCGGCGCCGGCGATCGTCAGGAACGTCAGGGCGCTGATGGACGGCTTTCTCGCGAGAAGCCGTCCGATCATACTGACCCGGCACCTGGACGACGGGGAGGGGGGCGGCCTGATGCATGCCTGGTGGGGAACGGCGCTGACCCGGGACGATCCGGGAAGCGAGATCATCTCCGAACTCAGCGATCCTGCGGCGATCGTCATGGAAAAATCGCAGTACGATGCCTTTTACGGGACGGAGCTCGAGGCGGTGCTGCAGGCGGCAGGCGTGCGGCAGGTCGTCATCACCGGGGTCATGACCCATCTCTGCTGCGAGACGACCGCACGGTCCGCCTTTGTGAGAGGCTATGCGGTCTTTCTGCCGATCGACGGCTGCGCGGCGCCTGCGGAGAGGATGCACCGGGCGACGCTCACGAGCGCGTCCCACGGCTTTGCCGTGCCCGTCCTCGCCGAAACGCTGCTCGCCGCACTGGGAGGGGGCGGGCATGCGAACCGCTGAAGCCTGCATCATCGGGGCCGGGCCGGCCGGGATCGCGGCGGCCGTCCAGCTCGCCCGGTACGGCATCGAGGCGATCCTGTACGAGAGGGACGCCGCCGGAGGACTCCTCCGGGAGGCGAACCTGGTGGAGAACTATCCCGGCTTCCCGGGCGGGATTCCGGGAAGCACCCTTGCGGCGCTCTTTGCCGGGCAGCTCGCGGCCGCGGGAGTCGAGATCCGGCACGAGAACGTCACAAAACTCGAGTATACGGAGGGAACATTCCGGATTGCGACGGAGCGCGGAGAGGCGCAGGCATCCTCTGCAGTGGTCGCCTCGGGCACGCGCCCCCGGCGTCTGGAGGCTCCTGCCGTGCCCGACGCCGCTGCCGGATATGTCTGGTACTCCGTCCTCCCGCTTCTCCGGGCCCGGGGGATGCACGTCGCCGTCATCGGCGCAGGGGACAGCGCCTTCGACCATGCCCTGCGCCTTGCGCCAGCAAACACCCTCACGATCCTGAACCGGAGCAGGCGGGCGGCCTGCCTCCCCCTGCTCCGGAAGCGGGCGGAGGCCACCGGCCGGATCGTCTGCCGCGATGGGATCAGGGTGGAGGCGATCGAATGCGACGGCGAAGGCCTGCTCCTTTGCTGCCGGGACGGGGAAGGGGCGTGCGGCATCGCTGCAGACTGCCTTCTGGTGGCCATCGGGAGAGAGCCCTGCCTCGACTTCCTGGGCAGCAACCTGCGGCTGCACCGGAAGGACCTTGTTCGCGAGGGAAAACTCCAGATCATCGGGGATGCTGGAAACGGCATCTTCCGGCAGGCGGCAATCGCCGCCGGCGACGGTGTTCGGGCTGCGATGGAGATCGCCCTGAAGCTTGGGGGGAGCGAGGCGTGAAGGTCGTTATGGAAGCAGGAAGAGACGATCTCGCCAGGGTATACATCGCAGAGACGGCAGAAGGGCGGGCGATCGAGTTCGTGGAATCCCTGCAGCCCCCGATCCCGCGGGAGGAGAAGTGGGTGCTGATCGTCTCGACCCTGTACGGCTGCCCGATCGGGTGCCGGTTCTGCGACGCAGGCGGCAATTACCGGGGACCGCTCTCGGCAGACGAGATCTTCTTCCAGATCGAGTACCTGCTCAACAGGCGCTATCCGGACGGGGCGATCCCGGTGAAGAAACTGAAGATCCAGTTCGCGCGGATGGGTGAACCTGCGTTCAACCGGCACGTCATCGAGGTGCTCGATCACCTGCCGGAGCGGTATGCCATCCCAGGGCTTCTCCCCTCGCTCTCTACGGTCGCTCCCGAAGGGAGGGACGACTTCTTCGAAGCGCTGCTGGAGGTCAAGCGGCGGCATTATGCGGGGCGGTTCCAGCTTCAGTTCTCCCTCCACAGCACCGACGAGGCCGCCAGGAGCCGGCTGATCCCGGCCAGAACCTGGAGTTTTGCGAAGATGGCCGAATATGGTGAGTCGTTCTACGAGAAGGGGGATCGAAAGATCGTCTTAAACTTCGCCCTTGCCGACGGGATACCTTTCGATCCCGACCGCCTGCTTGCGCATTTCCCCCCCAATATCTTCATGGTCAAGGTCACCCCGGTCAACCCCACCTACCGGGCGGCCGAGAACCGGATCACATCATCGGTTCTCAGACACCGCACGGGCGACGGCCTCCTCGACGGCCTCAGGACAGCGGGATACGATGCCCTGCTGAGTATCGGCGAATGGGAAGAGAACCGGATCGGGAGCAACTGCGGGCAGTACCTCTTCGCGCACCGGCGCAGGGAAGAGGGTATGATCGACGGGTACACCTACGATCTCCGGGCAATCTGACCCGCCGCCGCCCGCATGCGCAGCCGAAGGTGTTGCGGCGGGGAATCCTGCCGGAAGCCGGTCGATGGTTGCGGCACAGGCATACTTTTAATATCCCCGGCATGCATCAGCCCAATGACACGGCAGGTATGCCCGGCCAGACGAAACCTGACCGGAGGCCATGATACCCGGTGCGTCTGACGGAGAGCGGCCGGAGGCATGAGCGCCGCATCAAGGAGCGCATTCTTGCGCCGGCGACGATCAGTGAAGCGAGACGGCGGACGGCCGCCAGAGATGATCCTGCAGAATGGAGATCGCAAAAGAAGGAAAAAACAACGGGCCTGAAGGGATTTGAACCCCTGGCCTACGGATTAAGAGTCCGTCGCTCTGCCAGCTAAGCTACAGGCCCACTGACCTGACCTGATAATGTGGTACCGGAACGAAAATAAAACTTGCGGAGTGCCATCGCCGCTACGGGTATGGATCCCTTAATATGATGAGAAGCCACACCATTGTACGAATGCCGGAGACGATGCAGAACGTTTCGAGAGAGCGGATCAAGTACGTCATCCTCGGATGCGGGAGCACCGGCTATAACGTCGCCGAAGAACTGGTGAAGGACAACGAAGACGTCATCATCATCGACCGCGACGAAAAGAGGGTTGAGGATCTGCGCGACCAGAAGTACGACGCACTGGTCGGTGACATTCGGGATCCGCATCTCTTCAAGGATATCCCGGTCCCCGAAGTCGCATTCATCCTGAGCAACGACAAGGATGCGAATCTCGCAGCGCTCCGGAACCTGAAGAGTTACTTCACCTCCACCTTTGTCATCGCCCGTGCCATCGATCCCGTCAGTGTCGATATGCTCCACGAGGAAGGGGCCGACATCGTCGTCTACCCCCAGGAGGTCGTGGCCAAGGCAGCCGTCCATCACATCCGGCGGCTGCATTCGACACGGCTCGCCAGGAGGCTCTACGATCTCCTGGCAGGGTGGGAGGGGACGCTCGGGATCGTGACCCATATCAACCCGGACCCCGACTCCATCTCGAGCGCCATGGCGCTCTGCATGATCGCCCAGCATGCGAGCAGGAACCGCCTGAACTGCCGGATCCTCTTCGACGGGAATATCGGCCATCAGGAGAACCGCGCCTTCATCAACCTGCTGGACATCAACATGGAGCGGACCACGCCCCAGGTACTCGCGGAGTGCGACTACCTCGCCCTGGTCGACTCAGGGGCGCCCGGCGTCAACAACGGCCTGAGCAAGAACACACGGGTCAATATCATCATTGACCATCACACAAACGGCGACCTGCCGCCGGGGGGAGCCGTTGCCGACTTCATCGATATCAGGCCGGGCATGGGTGCGACGTCGAGCATCATGACACAGTACCTCCAGGAACTCGATATTCCGGTCCAGAAGAATGTGGCGACCGCGCTGCTCTATGGCATCAGGGCAGACACCCGGGATTTCAGGCGGAACGTGACGCCTCAGGACTTGAATTACGCCGCATTCCTCCTCCCGCTGACCGACAGCGACCTGCTCGACAAGATCATGTCCCCATCGATCTCACAGGAGACGCTCGATATCCTCGGGAATGCCATCAGGAACCGGAAGATCCAGAGCGGGTACCTCTTCTCCAACGTGGGCTACATCAGAAACCGCGACGCCCTGCCGCAGGCGGCGGATCTCCTGATCCAGCTCGAGGGCGTGAATACGGCGCTGGTCTACGGTATCGGCGACCAGCACATCATCATCTCGGCCCGGAACAAAGACATCAGGCTTCACCTCGGCAACGTCATGGCCGAGGCCTTCGGTTCGATCGGGGAGGCGGGCGGCCACGCCACCATGGCGGCCTCGATGATCCCGCTCACCTACTTCTCCATGGTGAAGAGCAAGGAAGAACTCCTCTCGCTCGTGATCGAACCGATCCTGAAACGGTTTACAAACCTGATCGGCATGGACAATGAGGAGACGGCGTGAGGTTTTCAGACTGGGAACCGCACTATACGAAGATCCTCGAGTATTTTGGTTTTGAGCGCGAAAAAGACGAGGAGGCGGCGCGGCTTCTCGCCGGCCTGATTGGCAGGGACAATATCGCGCTGCTCCGCTCCCTCTGCAGGGGCAGGACCGTCACCGTCTGCGGCAACGCACCCTGCCTCGCCGGCGAACTCGAGAGGATCAGAGGCACGGTCTTCGCTGCGGATGCGGCCGCCGCAGTGCTTGCATCGTCCGGCATCCGCCCGGATGCGGTCTTTACCGATCTCGACGGCGCAACGGACGACTTTCTCGATATGAACCGGAACGGGACGGTCATGGTGGTGCACGCCCACGGCGACAACATGCCGCTGCTGCGCTCCTGGGTGCCCCGGTTTTCCGGCCCCCTCGTCGGCACCACCCAGAGC
The DNA here is from genome assembly GCA_020854755.1 of Methanomicrobiaceae archaeon. Taxonomy (GTDB): domain Archaea; phylum Halobacteriota; class Methanomicrobia; order Methanomicrobiales; family Methanoculleaceae; genus JAHKLN01. The sequence goes on from JAHKLN010000041.1 coordinate 5,337, forward strand.
GCGCCGCTCCCCGGCATCCATAACTTCGGCGGGTTCTCGGACGGAGACCGGGCGGTCTTCGCCGCAGAGGAGCTCGGCGCCGCTGAGGTGGAGATCATCGGGTTCGATCTCGACGACCAGAACGTCGACCCCGTAAAGCGGGGAAAACTCTTCTGGGCCAGGGAGCTCCTCCGCCTGCACGGCCATGAACTCTGAAGCCGTCATCATCGACGGATACGTCGATGAACCCGCCTGCCTGGGCGTCCCCCCCTACATCTCCCCGTATATCCGCTCGGTCGCGGGAGTGCTCGTCGAGCACGGTCATGCACCCCGGTACCTCACCATCGACCGGCTCAGGGACGACACCCGGTTGATCGGATCCCTCTCCCGGGCATCCATTGTGGTGATGATCGCAGGAGTCACCGTGCCGGGCAGCTACATCGGCGGCAAGCCCGCAACGCTCACCGAGATCCAGCAGATCGGCGTACAGGCGAAAGCGCCCACGACTGCGATCGGCGGGCCGATCGCCTTCGGATACGCCCCGCAAGGAGGCAGGAAGGCGATCCGGCAGGCCATCGCCGGGTTCGACGTTACCCTCCGGGGGCCGCCCGCAGCGGCGCTCGACTCGTATCTCAGGGGCGGAAGCGCCGCCGGCAGCCACGATTATGCAAAGCTCGACCGGTGGTCGATCCTCGGCAGCCCGATCATCGCGCAGCACCCCGCATTCCCCTTTGTTGTCTGCGAACTCGAGACGGCCAGCGGCTGCCCCCGTGCGGCGGTCGGGGGCTGCTCCTTCTGCACCGAACCCCTCTACGGGCTGCCGAGATACCGGACCGTTGAGGGAATTGCCGGCGAGGTCGGCGCGCTCTACCGAAACGGCGCCCGCCACTTCAGGCTGGGGCGGCAGCCCGACCTCCTCGCCTACGGAACCGGAGGCAGGGCCGAGTTCCCGAAGCCCCGCCCCGACCTGATCGAGGCGCTCTTTGCGTCCGTCCGGGAGGCAGCCCCGGATCTCCTGACGCTCCATATCGACAACATCAACCCGGGCACGATCGCCCGGCACGAGGAGGCGAGCCGTGCGGCGCTCGAGGCGATCGTATCAGGGCATACGCCCGGGGACGTCGCCGCATTCGGCATGGAGACCGCCGATCCCGCCGTCGTTTCGGCAAACAACTTAAAAGCGCTGCCGGAGGACGTCTTCCGGGCGATCGAGATCACCAACGAGGTCGGGGGGCGGCGGCGCGAGGGCATCCCCGAACTCCTCCCGGGGCTGAACTTCGTGCTGGGGCTCGCCGGGGAGACATGGCAGACGTACGCTCTGAACGAGGCGTTCCTCGAGCGCGTGCTGAAGAGCGGGCTGCTCGTCCGGAGGGTGAACATCCGCCAGCTGATGCCGTTTGAGGGCACGCCCGCCTACGAGAACAACACTCTCGGGTTGCATGGGGCACGCTATCGGACCTTCAAGGAGCACGTCCGGAAGCATTTCGATCGCCCGATGCTGGAGCGGGTCTTCCCCCGCGGAGCGGTGCTCCGCCACCTGGTCGTCGAGATCTCGGGCAGCACGTCGTTTGCGCGGCAGCTCGGGTCGTACCCGATCCTTGCAGGGATCCCGCTCTCCCTCCCGGTGCGCACGGTGCTCGACGCCGTCGTCGTCGACTGGGGGATGCGATCGGTCACCGCCCTTCCCTGCCCCGTCGATATCAACGGCCTGCCGGTCTCCGCACTCAGGCGGATCCCCGGGATCGGGAAGAAGAGGGCTGCGGCGATCGCTGCAAAGAGGCCGTTTCCCGACCGGGAGGCATTCTCCGCCGCCGTCGGCAGCACTCCGATCGATCCCCTGCTGGTCTTCAGGCCTCCCGGAGCTCCATCACCCTGACGATATCGGTCCGGGTGACGATCCCGACCAGGTTCCCGTCCTCGATGACCGGTATCCGCCCGATATTGCGCCCGGACATGATCCGGAGCGCCTCCATGAGCGGGGCCGACGGCGGGAGGGTGATCGGGTTCCTCGTCATGATGTCCTTTGCGATCAATGCCTCGCGGTCCTGCGGGGGTATCTTCTGGACGTCGGCAAGGGCAACGATGCCTATCAGGGTGTCGTTCTCCACCACCGGGAGGCCGAGATGCTTCGTCTCGTACATCGTCTCGAGCACCCTGCCCACCGGTATCGTCGGGGGCACGGAGACGACAGGGCTGTTCATGACGTCGCTCACCGAGACGTCCTGCAGCAGGACATTGTAGCGGAGCATGGTCGACTCCTGGTTCGCCCCGATATAGATGAAGAATGCGATGATGATCAGGATCGGGTTGAAGAGGATGAACCCGACGATCCCGAAGATGACGGCAAACGCCCTCCCGACATCTGCCGCGATCCGCGTTGCACGGTGCAGCGGCATCCTCTTTGCAAGCCATGCCCGGAGCACCCGCCCCCCATCCATGGGGAACGCGGGAAGCAGGTTGAACCCGAAGAGCAGGATGTTGAGCACCCCCAGGTATCCCCAGACAAATATCAGCACGCCGGCAAGCGGCTCATTCGGGACCAGTGCGCTTGCGTAGGCGAATGCAACCGAAATGAGCCCGACACCCAGGCTCGTGAGCGGGCCGGCAAGCGCCATGGGAAGCTCCACTTTCGGATCAGGGATCGTCTCCTCCATCGACGAGATGCCCCCGAGAATGAGCAGGGTGATGCTGTTGATCTTGATGCCCTTCGACTTTGCAAGGAGCGAATGCGCCATCTCGTGGATGAAGACGCCGAAAAATAGCCCGAGCGCAACCACGGTCCCGAGAATATAGGGCATCCACCCTGCGGTGATCAGGGTCAGGTCGATCGGCAGCCCGAAGAGGGCGGCGATGAGCTCCGTGGTGAGCTCGATCTGGCTCCCGATGATCCAGGCAAAGAGAGGAATGACCAGGAGGAACGTGAAGTGAAGGCGGACCGGGATACCGGCGATCTTGCCTATCTGCAGGGAAGCTTCCATGGAAAAGAGTATCTTTTTACGTTTATAGTATATACCTTCAGTGGATAGCGATGAAAACGCAGATCACAGAGCTGTTCGGACTGAGCGTGTACACTGACAAGGCCGTGTTCGTCGGAAACGTCGACGATATCGTACTTGATGTTGACGGAAAGAAGATCGATGCACTCGCGGTCGGCAATCTCAACCCGGAGATCGGCGAACTGAAGGGCTACAAGGGGATGCAGATCCCGTTCCGCATCATAAAAAGCGTCGGCGACATCGTCCTGATCCGTCACATCGCCGGAGTGTTCAAGGGATCCAAGAAAGAGTGAGCACGCATGGATGCAGCCATCTTCATCACCTGACCCCGGGCGGGCGCGTGACCATGGAAGAGAGGGAGATCTTCGCCGCCCTTACGATCTTCCCGCCGATCTTCGTCAGGCTTGACGGGCGTGCCTTTCATCGCCTCGCAGAACGCCTGCACCTGAAGAGGCCCTTCGACCCTGCGTTTCATGCGGGCATGGCCGCCGTCTGCAGGCGGCTGCTTGCCGACAGCGGGACAAACCCGCTCTTTGCCTACACCTTCTCAGACGAGATCAGCCTCTTCTATCCGGATCTTCCTTTTTCCGGCAGGGTCGAAAAGATCGACTCCGTGACCGCCGCATACGCGGCAAGCGCCCTCACTCTTGAACTTGACTGCAGAACCCCGCTCTCGTTTGACGCCCGGATCGTCCCGGTAACACCCGATCTTGCCGTCGGGTACCTCATCTGGCGGCAGAGCGAGGCCTGGCGCAACCATATAAACGCCCACTGCCGGCACGCACTCATGGAGGAGGGGATGAGCGCACGGGAGGCGGCCGAGGCCCTGTGGGGCATGCCTGCGGAGGAGATGCACGAGCTGATGTTTGCGCGGGGGGTCAACCTGGCCAAGACGCCGGCCTGGCAGCGGCGCGGCAGCCTGATCTACCGGGAACTCATAGAAAAAGAGGGGTATAACCCGGTCACCGGGGAGCACGTGACGGCGACGCGGAGCCGGGTTGCCGTCCTTGAGGAGACCCCGCTCTTCTCCACGCCTGAGGGGGAGGCACTGATCCGGTCACTCATCGCAGGACTGTGAGATCCCCATCCGCATCGCAACGCCCTCGACATCCCAGTCCTTCTCAAGCGCCCATATCCGGGAGAACTCAGAACCGTTCGCCATGGAGGTGATGGTCAGCGCGAGCGCCCTGACCTCCTCCATGATGCGCTCCCTCCACCCGCTCCCGACGAGGTCTGCAACCCTGGGATCGTCCGCCATCACCTCGGCGCAGATGAAGTCTTCCACGTTCAGGGTGAGCTGGCGGCGCATCTCCTGGAGGCGGCGGATGACCTCCCGTGCATAGCCTTCCGCCTCCAGATCCGGCGTCAGGGTGACGTCCACGTAGACCATCGCGTCCTTCATCGGGGCGGAGAAGACGCCTTCCGGGAGCGACTCGGCAAAAGCGACCTGATCCGGGGCGATCTCGTACCCGCCGACCTCCGCCCTGCCTGACGCTTCAAGGGCGGCTTTCAGGGCGCTCCCGTCCGCCTGCTCGATCAGCCTCTTCACCTCAGGCGCTTTCTTCCCGAACGCCGGCCCGAGGGCCCGCATGACCGGTTCGGCACGCCAGCCGATCCGCTCCCAGGTCCCGCGGACGACCGAAACAGCCCTGCTGTTCGCGCGCACCCGGGCAATCGGGTTCAGCCGGACAATCGCATTCGCTACGAGATCGCTCTCCGTGAGCACGACGCATTCCCCGACCGGCCACCGGAGCTTCCGCCGCCCGGCCTGCCGTGCGGTGGCGACCGCGTCGTCAAAGGACCGGATCACGTTCATGGCCTCCTCAAGATCCGGATCGGCGAGCGCGGGATCGGGGAGCGGGAGATCGAGCATATGCACGCTCTCCGGATCGCCCTCCAGTCTGAGGTTCTGGTAGATGTGCTCTGCGATATAGGGTGCGAACGGGGCGAGGAGCGAGACGAGGCGGCGCATCACGTAGTAGATCGTCTCATAGGAGTGGAGCTTCTCCCTCGAGTCCTCCTCGAGCCACATCCGGGGGCGGACCAGCTGGATGTACCAGCGCGAGAGATCCTCGAGCACGAAGCCGATGAGCGCCCGGGTCGCCCGGTGCAGGTGGTACTCCTCCATCGCTTCAGCGACCTGCCCGGCAAGGGACTGCACCCTTGAGATGATCCAGCGATCCTCGTCCGGCATCTCGGAGAGGTGCCGCCCGACAAACGACCCGTCCCATGCGCCGCCTTCGCCGGCGGCGGGCATGAAGCGATCGAGCGTCATATACGGCAGGGGGAAGCGGTAGACGTTCCAGAGGATGTTTGCGCTGCGATGGGCGGTCCGAACGCCGTCCCAGTTGAACTTCAGGTCGTCCCACGGCGCGTTTGCCGAGAGCATGTAGAGGCGGAGCACGTCGACGCCGAACTGGCCGATCACCTCGTCCGGCGTCACCACGTTCCCGAAACTCTTGCTCATCTTCCTGCCCTCGGCGTCGAGCGCAAACCCGTGCATGAGCACGCTCCGGTAGGGGGAGCGGTCAAACGCGATCGTGCTCGCCCCGAGCTGGGAGTAGAACCAGCCGCGGGTCTGATCCTGCCCCTCGGTGATGAAGTCGGCCGGCCAGTGGCGCGTAAACGCCTCCCGATCCCGGGGGAACTCGAGCGTTCCCCAGGACGCCACAGCGGAGTCGAACCAGACATCGAAGATATCATGCACCCGCCGCATCGTCCCGCCGCAGGCGCAGGGGATGGTGATCTCGTCGACGTAGGGGCGGTGAGGGTCTTTAAGTGCGGTGCCGGCGAGATCCTCGAGTTCGCGGATGGTGCCGACGACATGCGAGCGTCCGCACGCCGCACACTCCCAGATCGGGATCGGGATGCCCCAGTAGCGCTGCCGGGAGATGCACCAGTCCCGGGCTTCCTGCAGGAAGTCGTGGAAACGCGCACTGCCGGCCCAGTCGGGATACCACCGGACGCCTGCCGCCAGATCAAGCATCCGGTCGCGTATATCGGTCACCTTCAGGAACCATTGCTCCGTCGCCCTGAAGATGATCGGGTTCTTGCACCGCCAGCAGTGGCCGTAGCGGTGGACGACGAGCTCCCGCGAGAGGATGAAGCCGCCGAGCGCGTCGATCACCTCATCGTTTGCATCGCGCACGTACATATCGGCAAACAGCCCGGCAGCGGGCATGAAGCAGCCGTCCCCGCCGACCGGGCAGAAGACCTCAAGCCCCTCGCTCACGCCGAGCAGGTAGTCATCCCACCCGTGACCGGGCGCAATATGGACGAGGCCGGTGTTCTCCATCGCAACGAAGTCGGCCGCAACGACGCGGTGCCGGATCTCTTTCTGGTGCGGCACGAGATCCGCCAGGGGCGAGAGGTACTCCGTCCCGACGAGGTCGCTGCCCAATGCACGCTCCAGGATGTCGTAATCCTGGTACCGGCCCTTCCTGAGCACCGACTCCACCAGATCCTCGGCAATCCAGAGGATCTCCTCGGTCGCGTCCTTCTTCGCCAGCACCCGCGCATAGGTGAAGGAAGGATGCACCGCCACCGCTACGTTCGCCGGCAGGGTCCAGGGGGTGGTGGTCCAGATCACCAGGTACTCGTTCTCCCTTCCCGATACCGGGAACTTCACGAAGATGGACGGGTCGGTCTCGTCCCAGTACTCCACCTCGGAGTCGGCGATCGCGGTCTCGCAGCGGGGGCACCAGTTCACCACGCGGTGTCCGCGCTCGAGGAGGCCGCGTTCGTGCGCCTTCTTCAGCGTCCACCACGCCGCCTCGATGTAGGAGTCGCGGATCGTCTGGTACGGGTTGTCGAAATCGAGCCAGACCCCGAGGTGCCTGAACTGCTCGCTCATGACGTCCCGATGAGTCTCCGCAAACGTCCGGCAGCGTTCGATGAACGCGGCAATGCCGTAGTCCTCGATGTCCTTCTTGGATGTAAACCCGAGCTCGTGCTCCACCTTCACTTCGATCGGCAGCCCGTGCATATCATACCCTGCGCGCTCGGTGATATCCCGACCCGACATGCTGTGGTAGCGCAGGATCGCGTCTTTGAGGATCTTGTTCCAGGCAGTGCCGAGATGGATGTGGCCGGTGGTATAGGGCGGCCCATCCACAAAGAAGAACGGCCTTCCGGTACTGCGCTGCTCCCGCACCCGACGATAGATATTACGATCCTTCCAGAAATCCCGGACCCACTCCTCTATCTCATGTGCGCTATAACTACTGGTGACTTCCTTCACCGTGTATCCCTCATACTCACACTCTATGGTACTCCTGTGCGCTCAGGAGACAAAGCATTTTGGCATACCGCCGGCAGGCCTCCGGGCCAAAAGCTAGGTCTTTATAGAGAACGGCGGAGGTTCATCCATGCAGATTGCAGTGATCGGCAGGGCCGAATGCTCCGCCGAAGATTACCTGGCGGCGGAGACGGCAGGGTACCTGATCGCCGCAAACGGCGGAATGGTCCTCACCGGCGGGCGTGGAGGCGTGATGGAGGCCGCATGCAAGGGAGCGCAGGAGGCGGGGGGAACGACGGTCGGGATCCTCCCGGATACGGGTGAGGGAAACCCCTGCCTGGACGTGGCGGTCCGGACCGGGCTCGGGCACGCACGCAACGTGGTGCTCGTCCAGTCGGCGGACGCGGTGATCGCCGTCGGCGGCGGGTACGGCACGCTCTCCGAGATCGCCGTCGCATTGAAGATAGGCATCCCGGTCTTTGGCTACCGGTCGTGGGAGATCGAGGGGGTGATGAAGTGCGCCACCCCCGAAGAGGCGGTCATTCTTGCAGTCCGCGCAGCACGCCTGTTTCGGCCACCTCGTAGCCGCCAAGGTCCAGAAGCGCCTGCCTGAACGCGTCCGAAGCGACGGTCTCGACAAGGGAGGCGATCCGGGGATCGTCGAGCGACTCCCGGTGCATCGCGAGTTCGTAGCGCTCCGTCCCCACCGGGACGAACGCAAGCCCGAGCGCATGAGCGGCGCTGTAGACGCAGAGGCCCGCATCGGCCTCGCCGGTCTTCACCGCAAGGGCGACGGCGAGGTGCGTCGTCATCTCCCGCTCGTAGCCGGGAATCGAGGAGGGGCTGATCCCTTCCCGCTGCAACAGGTGATCGAGGAGCATCCGGGTACCGGAACCCTTCTGGCGGTTGACGAAACGGTGGTCCGGGATCTCACGGAACGTGATGCCGTCGCGGGAGACGACCCCCTGCTGCCGGTCGGCGATGCAGAGCAGGACGAGATCCGCATCGGGCAGGTAGCGGCGGAGGTAGTGGGTATTGTAGCTCCCGTCCGGGGCGAGGAGGTGCATCGGGGCGGCGTGGCACTCGCGCTTCTTCAGGGCAAGGAGCCCTCCCATGCTGCCCACGTGGGTGGAGTGGAGGTCGATGCCGGTCTTTCGTGCAAGGTCGGCAAGATAGTCGAGCGCCGGGTCGTGGCTCCCGGTGATCAGGAGCGCTTCCTCGGCCGCCGAGAGCGGCACTCCGAGCACCGCCGATATCTCTTCGCCTGCAGCGGTCCCTTCCGAATCCGCGCCGATCCGCATATATGCGTTCGACCGGACGGCGCTCATCTGGACGCCGGCACCCCGTGACTGGGGCACCGCCACCCACCGCCCCCCGATCCTCCCGACCGAGAGGAGGACGAACTCGTCAGTCCCGATATCGGAGTACAGGCTCGTCGTCAGCCGTGCCGAAACCCGCTCCTTTGGCGGCTGCGGCAGGCCGAAGCGCCCGAGGAGCGGGACGACGATCTCGCGGAGGATCGTGAGTGCCGCGAGCGGGTATCCGGGGAGGCCGATCACCGGCTTCCCGTCGATCCTGCCGATGATGACCGGTTTGCCCGGCCGGATCCCGACGCCGTGGGCGAGTACCTCCCCGAGTTCGCGGATCACGTCCGCCGTGTAGTCCCGTGTCCCTGCAGACGAGCCTGCGGAGACGAGCAGGAGATCGTTCTCTGCCGCGCCCTGCAGGACGGCCTCCCGGATCCGGTCGTACTCGTCCGGGACGATGCCGTAGCGGCGGCAGCGCGCGCCCAGCTGCCCGAGCCAGGCGGCGGCCGCGAGAGTGTTGCTCTCCACGACCTTCCCGGGGGGAGGGCGCGTGCCGACCGGGACGAGCTCGCTGCCGGTCGGGATCAGCCCGACGCGGACCGAGAGCACCTCGACCTCCGCAATGCCGTATGCGGCGAGCGCCCCGATATCAGGGGGGCGGATCCGGTGGAGGGAGGGGACGACCATCTCCGACTCCCCGATATCCTCCCCGACCGGCCTGACGTGCTGCCAGGGGCTGACCGATCGCCTGATGGTGTATCCGCCCTCCTCCTCCCAGACGTCCTCGATCATGACCACGGCGTCGTAGCCCGGGGGTATGACGTTTCCGGTGTTGACGCGGACCGCGTCGGTGATCCTGACCGGGCGCTGCTCGCTCGCGCCGACCGTATCGGCGCTCCGGACCGCTATCCCGTCCATTGCGGAGAGGTGGATCTCGGGTACCGAGAACCGGCCGATGATCGGGGAAGCGGTGATCCTGCCTGCGGCAGCATCGATCGGGACGGTCTCGGTGCCGGGCACGAAAGAGAACGACCGCTCGATCAGGTCGAGGGCTTCCTCCAGGGAGATGACCGAGAGGTACCGCTTCACCACAGGATCACCCCGACCTCCTCTCCCGCCTCCAGCCCTTCGCTGCCCGCCGGGACACGTATTACGCCGTCGCTCTGCACCAGCGTGTTCAGGAGCCCCGACTTCCCGAAGAGCGGCGTCGCCACGCCGCCCTCCACCCGGACCCTGACATAGTCCTCCCGCCCCCGCGTTGAGGGGACGTTCTGGCCGAGGCGTGCGGAGACGATCCGTCTCCGTTCCGGTGTCTGCATCATGGCGGCAAGGAGCGGGTGCACGATCGCCGTGAGGACGACGAACGCGGATGCGGGATGCCCGGGGAGGCCGATCGCCGGCTTCTCCCCCGCGGTGCCGATGATCGTCGGTTTTCCGGGGGCAATCGCGATCCCGTGCACCAGCACCTCGCCGAGCGCCCGGATGGCGGCGGCGGTGTTGTCCCGCTCATCCTTCGAGCTGCCGCCCGATATCAGGACCGCGTCGCATTCGGCGAGCGCTGCGGCGAGCGCGTCCCGGAGCGTTCCGAGGTCGTCCCTGACGATCCCGTAGTAGACCGGGATGCAGCCCTGTTCGGCCACGAACGCCCCGCAGAGGTACGAGTTGACGTCCCGGACCTCGCCGGGCGCGGGCACGGCGGTGATCGGCACCAGCTCGTTTCCCGTCGAGATGATCCCGATGCGGGGCGGGGCGGCGACGCTCACCCGTTCGGCGCCGACCGCCGCCGCCACGCCGAGATCCGCGGGAGTCAGCCTCCTGCCTTTCGCAAGCACCACCTCACCGGAGGCAAAATCCTCCCCGGCAAAGACGACGTTTTCACCCGGCGCCACCGGGCGGTGCACGAGCACCTCTTCCCCCACCTGCTCGCAGTGCTCGATCATCACGACGGCATCGGCGCCTGCGGGGAGCGCGCCTCCCGTCGGGACGTAGGCGCAGGCCCCGGGAGCGATCCTCCCCGTATCCCTGCTGCCCATCGCGACCCTTCCCGCGCAGTGCAGCATCGACGGCAGCGCTTCGCCGGCCCCGACGGTGTCGGCGGCGATCACGGCGTAGCCGTCGACCGTGGACCGGTTGAACCCCGGAACGTCGGTATCGGCGCGGATATCGTCCGCGAGGACGCGGTGGAGCGCATCGGCGAGCGCGACCTCCTCACTGCGGATCGGAGGCGCAATCCGCCGCACAATCCCGACCGCTTCGTCGACCGGGACGACGGTTAAAAAGAGGCTCATCCGAAGCAGCCCAGCTGGCATCCCCGGATCTTGATCCTTGGTTCGCACCGGTTGCAGTAGCGCGCGATATCCATCTTCGGGATGCCGTATTTCTCCGCTATCTCGAATGCCTGCGGGCAGGTGATCTCGTGCTCGATACCATAGGCGCTGAATGCCTCTCTGATCTTTTCTTCGTCCATGGTACAGAGATGCATCTGCGAAGAATTATGGTTTACTGTAGCGGCCAATCAATCACTACCATTTAGGGATCTCCCCGCGTACCTGAGCAGTGCCATGCATATCGCGATCGTCAGCTCCAGGCAGGATCCGGGCGGCGTAAACATCCGCCGCCACCTGCTCGAGCGCCTCGCCCGGCGGCCCGGTGACTGGCCGCTGCTGCAGGCGCATCATCTCGAGTTTCTCGAGGTGGAGGGGAGGCTTATCTACGAGGATAGGATCGATGAAAAGACCGATGCGGACCTGATCCTCTTCATCTCGCGGCACGCAAGCTCGCACCCCGTGCCCGCGCTGACCGTCCATGTCACAGGGAACTACGGGCCGGCAGAGCTCGGCGGGGAGGCGCGGACGCTCACGCCCGCCGCACCGGAACTGATGCATGCTGTCCTGAACAATCTGGCGCACCGCGCACCCGACGGCTACCGGGTCTCCTATGAGGTGACCCACCACGGCCCGACCGGGCTCGCCGTTCCGTCGCTCTTCGCCGAGATCGGCAGCACGCCGCGGGAATGGGAGGATCCCGCGGCGGGACGGGCCGTTGCAGAGAGCATCCTCTCTGCAGAGCCCGACCACACGATCAACCTCATCGGGTTCGGGGGGACGCACTATGCCGTCCGGCAGACCGCAATCTCGCTTCGGTCGCGGGCGGCCTTCGGCCACATCGCACCGGGCCGCGCCCTGCCCCTGCTCGATCCCGGGATCGTCCGGATGATGCGGGATCAGACCCGTGCGGTCGCTGCCTATATCGATAGAAAGGCGCTCACAAAGGCCGAGATCGCGGCGGTCGAGGATCTGATCGGGCAGGCGGGACTCGAGCCGCTGACCGAAGGCGAGATCCTGGCGATCGGGGACCTGGACTGGGAATCGTACCTGCTCTGCCGGAGGGCGGCGGGCGAGGCCGCACCGGGCGCCGCCCTGCATCTGCACGCCCTCGCCGGAAAGGTTACCCCCAAAGCATTCGCCGTTCCCGGGGATCTGCTTGAAGAGGTACTAAAAACCGATAAGACAGGCTTTTTTGCAGGCATACGGGATTTGCCTCTCGCCCATCTCTCGATGGGTTCAAACGAAGTCCTGCCGGTGTTTCTCGCCGATGCACGCGAGGTGTCCCGACTAGTAAATGTTTTAATTACCTTGTGTGTTAAACTCTTACTCATTCACGAAGACATTGTTGTCAGGGGAGATTGTCTGGTGATTCGGAGAGCGCGGTTTGATCCCCGAAAGGCGCGCGAACTGGGGATTCCCGCCGGACCGCTCTTTGGAAGGCTCGCCGGAGGCGGCGAGGTCGAGATCGGAGGGCGGCGGATCACACCTGATATGGTGCAGACATCCCATGAAAGAGAGATACATATCCCGGGATTGGAGAGATACACATGAGATCGATAGTTGAAGAGGCACTATCACGGGCGAGGAACGAACAGCGCTTTGTCGAGCCTTCGCAGGCAGAAAAAGAGCTTGAAGACGTACTCAACGAACTCCGGACCGAGATCGCGGTGATCGGATGCGGTGGCGGAGGCTCGAACACGATCAGCCGGATGTTTGAGGAGGGTATCCACGGAGCGCGGCTGATCGCCACCAATACGGATGCGCAGCACCTTATAAGGACGCAGGCAGAGAAGAGGATCCTTATCGGGCGGCAGCGCACCCGCGGCCTCGGCGCGGGATCGATCCCGCAGGTCGGCGAGGAGGCTGCGCTTGAGAACGAAGAGGACATCAGGCATGCCGTCGAGGGCTGCGATATGGTCTTCATCACGACCGGGCTCGGCGGCGGAACGGGTACCGGCTCCGCTCCGGTGGTCGCGAAGGCCGCACGGGACGAGGGGGCGCTCACCATCGCCGTGGTCACCCTGCCGTTCGTTGCCGAAGGCGCGATCCGGATGCAGAACGCCGAAGCGGGCCTCGAACGCCTGCGGGAGGTCGCCGATACCGTCATCGTCGTCCCGAACGACAGGCTGCTCGAGGTCGTGCCGCGCCTGCCGCTGCACGCGGCGTTCAAGGTATCGGACGAAGTCCTGATGCGGGCGGTCAAGGGCATCACCGAGCTGATCACGATGCCGGGGCTCGTTAACCTGGACTTCGCCGATGTCAGGACGGTCATGGAGCGCGGCGGCGTGGCCATGATCGGTATGGGCGAGAGCGACAGCGAGGACAAGGCCGCAGATTCCGTCAAGAAGGCACTGCGTTCGCCGCTGCTCGACGTGGACATCTCCGGAGCCACCGCAGCCCTGGTGAACGTGGTCGGCGGCCCCGATATGACCATGTCCGAGGCCGAAGGCGTCATTCAGGAGGTATACGACCGGATCGATCCCAATGCCAGGATCATCTGGGGCGCTCAGGTGGATCCCGATATGCAGCACCGGATGCGCACCCTCCTCGTCGTGACGGGTGTGCGGTCACCACAAATATATGGCAGGAGCGAGAAAGGTATCCCGCGGGTGCAGAAACAGTTCGAGATCGATTTCCTGAAGTGAGAGAACATGATGGAATTCAAGGACATTAAATCGATAAAGATTGAGGAAGAATTCCTGAAGAAATACCTGCGCGTGCTGAAACTGGCACGGACACCGACCCGTGACGAGTTCTCAAAGATAGCGATAGTAGCAGCTGTCGGCATCCTGCTCATCGGCCTGATCGGTTTTGCCCTGTACGAGCTGATGCTGGTGCTGCCCTGATGATGATTATGGCAGAATACACAAACAGGGTCTACGCCATCAAGACAACCGCAAAGCAGGAGAGGACCGTTGCCGACAACATCGAGAAGGTGGTCAGCGAGCAGAAGGACATCCGTGTCGTGGCCGTCATCGTGCCCGAGGAGCTGAAAGGCTACGTGCTGGTGGAGAGCCCGGACAGCATCGCCCGGATCGAGCAGCTGGTGGAGCAGATTCCGCATGCGCGCGCCGTCGTCCGGGGTGAGACCACCCTCGCCGAGGTGGAGCACTTTCTCGTGCCGAAACCCGTCGTGAGCGGGATCGTCGAGGGCACGATCGTCGAGCTCGTCGCCGGACCGTTCAAAGGCGAAAAAGCGGTCGTTAAAAGGGTTGATCCCGGGAAGGAAGAGATCACCGTCGAGCTCTACGAGAGCATGGTGCCGATCCCGATCACGGTGCGCGGCGACTCCGTCCGGGTCATCGACCGGAGCGAAGATCGGTAATCTTCGCCGGGTCTCTCTTTTTGGTTTTTACAGGAAATTTCGCCGGCATCTGTAAATGGAAGGCTCTCGCCGCTCAGATCAATCCGCCCCCGTACACGGCTTTCGACAGACTATTCTCACAGGAGGAGAGGCGGACGGGGAGGGGGATGCCCCCCACGGTCCACTATACCGGGAGACCCGGGAGATACCGGATCCGTGATGCTCCAGAAAACTTATGGATTTTCATCGGTTGTGCCTGCAGCCTCCATCGGGGGCTTCATACGCGGTTGTGTATGAAGTTGACCCGGTTTTGATCTCATTGAAGATCTTGTTGGTCCTGCGGGCTCCGGTGCATGGATTCCCGCCGCTATCGTCTCAGGGGAAGGAGTCTGCGGGGAGAGGGGAACCCCCCTTCCCCTGTCCCTGGCCCTGACGATAGCCACCACGGTCCGCCGGAGCGGGACTGCCTGCATCCCGCCGCCAGAGATGAATCGTGACTGCCTTCCCGCGAACCCATGAGCGCTCCCGTATGTCCCTCACCTTTAAATCCCTGCACGACGACCTTAGAGAACCCAGGCCAATATCCTGAAAGCAGGTTAGGCTGGTGATACTATGGCAGAAGTGGTCGAGGTACTGGTACCAGGCGGCAAAGCTACCGCAGGACCCCCGCTGGGGCCTGCGCTGGGACCCCTCGGCATCAACGTGAAAGGCGTCGTCGACGAGATCAACCGGAAGACAGCCGATTTTAATGGCATGCAGGTCCCGGTCATCATCACCGTCGACGAAAAGCGGAACTTCACCGTCGACGTGGGCATTCCACCCACGACGGCGCTCCTTATGAAAGAGGTCGGTGCCGACAAGGGATCCAATGAGCCGAATCTCCAGATCATCGGAGATCTACCGCTTGAGGCCGCTGTCAGAATTGCCCGCATGAAGTTTGACGACATGCTCTCATATGACCTGAAAAATGCCGTGAAGGAAGTTATCGGGACGTGTGTGAGCATCGGCGTCACGGTTGAAGGCCGGAAACCAAAAGAGATGATCCGGGCCATCAACGAGGGCGCCTACGACAGCGTGCTTGTCGAATAGATACGAGAACACCATAGAAGATCGTGAGGTCGCGTACTATGGAGGTAAGAGATGGTTGAGAAACCTAACCTGATACAGGCCGTACGGTCGGCCGTCGAGCGGGCACCGCCCCGGAAGTTCCAGGAGAGCGTGGATATCACCGTGAACCTCAGGAACATCGATATGACGCAGCCGAAGAACCGTATCGACGAGACAATTCTTCTCCCGAACGGTCCCGGCGGCAGCGTGAAGATCGCGGTGCTCGGCAGGGGAGACATCACCACGCAGGCAAAGAATGCGGGTGTCGAGCTGATCATCGGGCCGGAAGAGATCGAGCGGCTCGGGGGAGAGCCCCGTGAAGCACGGAAGATCGCAGGCGAGTATCGCTTCTTCCTTGCGGAAACGGCAATGATGCCGCTTGTCGGCCGCCACCTGGGCGTGAGGCTCGGGCCGCGGGGGAAGATGCCGATGCCGATCCCGCCGGGAACCGACATCCGGCCGATTGTGCAGCGCCTTCGCAATTCCGTCAAGATCCGCACGAGGGACAAGACGGTCTTTCATGCAAAGGTCGGTTCCACCGATATGACCCCCGAGCAGATCGCCGAGAATATCGACGCCGTCATGAAGAAGGTCGAGTTGGTGCTCGAGGGCGGGGCGATGAATATCCGTTCGGTCTTCGTGAAGACGACGATGGGACCGGCAGTGAGGGTGATCTGATGGCAATATACTCAAGGCACCTGCCGGCGTGGAAGCAGGAGGAAGTCGCCGAGATCAAGCGCTGCGCCGGGGAGTATGCAGTCTTCGGGCTGGTGGACGTTTACGGCATCCCGGCAACCCAGATGCAGCAGATTCGAAGGAACCTGCGCGGCAGGGCCGTCCTGAAGATGACCCGGAATACGTTCATCGAGCATGCGCTCAACGATCTGGGCGGGCCGATCCAAGGCATGAAGGACCATATCTCGGGCCAGAGTGCACTCATCTTCACAGACGAGAATCCCTTCAGGCTTTTTAAGGTGCTGGAGACCACCAAGACGAAGATGACCGCAAAACCGGGCGAGACTGCACCTGAGGACATCGTCATACAGAAGGGGCCGACCAGCTTCAGGCCGGGACCCATCGTCGCCGAGCTCCAGCAGGTCGGCATCCCCGCCGCGATCGAAGGCGGGAAGGTGCGGATCCGCGAGACGAAGACGATCGTCCGGAAGGGTGAGACGTTCAGCAGGAAGGTCGCCGATGCCCTGGCCAAGCTGGATGTCAGACCGATGGATGTCGGCCTGATCCTGCAGGCGGCATTCTACCGGGATGCAATCCTCACGCCGGATCTGCTTGCGATCGACGAACAGGCCTACTACAACAACATCATGCTCGCCGCACAGCAGGCATTCAACCTCTCGGTCAATGCTGCGTTCCCGACCGGCATCACCATCGAGCCGATCATCGCAAAGGCTTTCAGAGAGGCAAAGGGCCTTGCCGTGGATGCAGGCATCTACGAGAAGGACGTCATGGACGAGATCATTGCACGGGCGTACCGTGAGGCCAGCGCCCTGAAAGGAATTGTCGAATAAAAATTGATACAGAACGTTAACCATCGCAGGTGAATGAAATGGAGTACATCTATGCCGCAATGCTCCTGCACAAGGCAGGAAAGGAAGTAAATGAAGAGAATGTGACAGCGGTCCTGAAAGCTGCCGGTATCGACGTCGAGGAATCCCGCGTAAAGGCGCTCGTCGCGGCCCTCGAGGACGTGAACATCGAGGAGGCCATCAGCAGGGCGGCCGCAGCGCCGGTCGCCGCGGCGGCAGCCCCCGCAGCAGCCGCCCCGGCAGCCGCCCCGGCAGCAGAGGAAGAAGAAGAGGAAGAAGAGAAGAAGGAAGAAGAGGAAGAGAGCGGCATGGCCGGTCTCGGCGCACTCTTCGGCTGAACCCCTCTTTTTTTCACAACACCCGTTGCGATAGGTTCTTCAGAGAGCTGGTTTTTACAAAGCAACTGCAATAGCTGGCATGCCGTATCTGGAAGCAAAATATCCACCGATACGGCCGAGACAATGCATCTAGTAATCTCCCGGGATCGGCTGCGTTCGGATATCTCTGCCTTTGATCAATGCCATCCGGGAGTTCTGCCTTCGGGGCGGCGTACTTCAGGCAGGACAGATCAACCGGCCGAATCCGGCGGCGCCCGTATCTCCCGGTGTCGGCAGGACGGGCATCGGCGAGATCCGCCGGGATTGCGCCCATGATTGCGATGCCATTCCCAGCTGAATCGCCGGGGCCGACCGGCCGGATTACGCACGAACTGATCGGTGCCGCGATCCCGATACATGAAGGAGCCGGGAGAGGAGAAGGGCTGCTGTAATGACGATACAGACAAATACCGGCAGAATCGCCATCGTTCTTCCTATCTTCAGATTAAACCGCGCATGTAGTCCCCAATGGGGGCTACAGGCGCAACGTATCAAAATCCATAAGCGGCTATCGATCCCCCGGATCCGGTTTTCTCTGACCGTCCCGGATTACTGGACCGAAGGGACAATCGCCAGGGAGGTGGGGAC
>JAHKLN010000072.1 GCA_020854755.1 Methanomicrobiaceae archaeon
AGAACGACTGCATTGCAGGGAGGTACGGGATGCATGACGTCTCCCTGCTGATCGTGGACGAATGCCACCGCGCGGTCGGGAATTATGCATACGTCTTTCTGGCGCATGAGTACGCCCTGAAGGCCAGAAACCCCCTGCTTCTCGCCATGACCGCGTCGCCGGGCGGAGATGCGGGAAAAGTGCAGGAAGTCTGCGAAAACCTGGGTATCGAGGCGGTCGAGACACGGATCGAGAGCGATGAGGATGTGCTCCCCTATATCCATAACCGCGATCTCCAGTATATCGAGCTGCATCTCCCGCAGGAGCTTGCCGAAGCAAAGCAGATGCTCATATCGCTGGTCGAGTCCCGCTTAAAAAAACTCGCGCAGCTCAATTTCAGGGTTCCGAAGCCTGACAAACTCTCGATCAAAGCTTTAAACCTTCTCAACACCCAGATCCAGCAGCGGATCCAAGCGCGCGATCCGTCTGCATACGGTGCGGCGTCCCTGTATGCGGAATGCATGAAGATCCGCCATGCCATCTCCCTTGCAGAGACGCAGGGGAGCGAAGCGCTCAAACTCTATCTTGCACGGCTCGGCGCCGAGGGCGCGTCAGGCCAGGGGAGCAAGGCAAGCAGGAGGCTGGCGGGCGATCCGCTCTTCCGGCAGCTCTCTCAATGCTCCGGGAGATGGACGGGCGAACTCCACCCAAAGGCAGGCATTATCGTCGAACTGGTCAGATCCCAGCTCTCTGCGCATCCGGAGAGCAGGATCATCGTCTTTGCCACCTACCGCGACACGGTCCAGATGCTTGTTGACCGCCTGACCGAAAACGGCATTGCATGCGAACGATTCGTCGGACAGGCCACGAAGGATGCCGAGAAAGGGCTGACGCAGAAGAAGCAGATCGAGGCGCTCGCACGCTTCCGCGCAGGCGAGTTCAAGGTGCTCATCGCGACATCTGTCGGTGAAGAGGGGCTCGACGTCCCCTCGACCGATCTCGTTATCTTCTACGAAGCGGTCCCCT
Organism: Methanomicrobiaceae archaeon; assembly: GCA_020854755.1. Lineage (GTDB taxonomy): Archaea > Halobacteriota > Methanomicrobia > Methanomicrobiales > Methanoculleaceae > JAHKLN01. The sequence continues at coordinate 1,006 of JAHKLN010000072.1, forward strand.
CCGAGATCCGGAGCATCCAGCGGAAGGGAAGGACCGGGAGGAGCGGCAGCGGGAAGATCGTCGTTCTCGTGACGAAGGACACGTCTGACGAGACGTTCCGGTATGTCAGCCAGCGCCGCGAGCGCGCCATGATCTCCGGCATCAAGAGCATGAGCACCCGGCACCCGCCTTCCCCGCCGCCTGAGGCCTCCCTCCCGGTATTGACGAAACAGACGCAGTTTACAGAGTTCATGAGCACGGGCCCTGCGATCACCGCAGACGACCGGGAGGCCGCCTCCCGCGTTGTGGAGCGGCTGTACGAACTCGGCGCCGCACTGGAGCTCAGGCGGCTCGATGTGGGGGACTACGCAATCGGAGAGCGGATTCTCGTTGAACGAAAGACCGCCAGGGATTTCGTCGATACCCTCGTCGAGCGCGATCTCTTCGGGCAGATCAGCGAGCTCGTACACGCCGTCCCCCGCCCGATCCTGATCATCGAAGGGGATGATCTCTTTACGGCAAGGGGCATTCATCCAAACGCAATCAGAGGCACAATCGCTGCCATCACCGTGGATATGGGCGCAACACTCCTCTATACGAAGGACGAGGAGGATACGGCGATGACCCTCTATGTGCTCGCGCAGCGGGAGGAGGGGGAGCGTGGAGAGAGGAAGGTGCATACCCGGAAATCCTATCGCTCCCTCCGCGAGGAGCAGGAATATGTCCTCGCCTCGTTCCCCGGTGTCGGGCTGAAGCATGCACGGCTGCTCCTCAAGCACTTCGGATCTTTAAAAGCGGTCGTTGACGCGGAACGCGAAGAACTGCTGAGCGTGAAGGGTGTCGGGGAGAAGACGGCAGACGCTATCTGGGATATCTCCCGCCGGACCTACCGGTGACGGAGGACAGTGCCTCCACGCCCTCTCTGAGTGCCTTTACGAGCACCAGACAATCACCGGCATGCGGTTCGGTCCGGATGCGTTCACAGAGATAGACGAGCGTCTGTTCAATCTCAAGGGCAAGCTGCCGTTCTGCGATATGCGCTTCAGGCGCCTCCTCATACGTCCGGTCCGGTTGAGAAGGAATCGGCCTGACATCCTCCTCTTCCGGGACTGCAGCAGGCTTCATAGTCTCATCGCAGACCACGCACCGGATTTCGCCTTTGTACTCAAAGAGGGGGGAATTGCACGACTTGCAGGCTTTTGAAAGCATTTTCCAGCCTTTCAGCAGGTACTCGGCCATTATCTCATCAGCGTTCTCTGCCGGCATCTCATCGAATCTCCTTAATGAACGTATATATGTATGTCTTGATACAATTAATATAAAAGGGTGATAACATGGCAAGTCCCGATGAGACAATACGCATCTGTATCCAGATGCTGCAGAATATTATTGATGATAGCACCATCCCCCGAAATATCCGCCGCGTCGCGGACGAGACTCGATCTGTTTTACAGGACGATTCAAAAAGCATCGGCCTCCGCGCTGCTACCGCAATCTCCATGATCGATGAGATCAGCAACGATCCGAACATGCCGGTTCACGCACGAACCCGCATCTGGGAGCTGGTATCGCAGCTCGAGACTGTTCCCCTTGATTGAGGAAGACCAATCAATATAGCAAAAAAGATAACGGAATACCTATCGGCATGCCGGAGCAGGCCCATTTCCCCCCGGCTCACGGAATCGCCTGCGCTGCCCCGGATAGACCCTTTTGCGAGCGATACAGGACCGGGCGCGGCCTGAAGGTCACTGGACCGTGCAGCAGATCGTCCGCTGCCTGCTGGAACGCACGTCCAGCTCCAGCAGCACGATCTGCTGCCAGGTGCCACAGCCGAGCTCGCCGCCTGCCACCGGTACCGTAAGCGACGGGCCGACAACGGCGGCCTTGACGTGAGAGCGCCCGTTTCCGTCCCCCCATGCCCGATCATGCGCATAGGGGATGTTGTCGGGCGCAATGACCGACAGTGCCCGTCTCAGATCGGCCAGCACGCCGGATTCATGCTCTATCGTGGTGACGGCGGCGGTCGAGCCCTGCACAAAGACATTCACGAGCCCGTCCGCAATACCGCTCTCCCTGACAATACTTCGCACCTGCGGGGTGATGTCAACAATCTCCCCCTCACCCGATGTCGTTACGTGAATGGCCTTTCGAAACATGCATGCCACCTCTTGTGTAGTTCCCCGTATCCTGCTCCACCTACATGAGCCTATGCATACCGCCCGTTCCCGGAGGGCTATTCGGGGCAGGCGGATATGGCCTGATGCGCACCAACCACTGTTGCATGGACCGCACGAGTTCCGGAGAGGATGCTGGCATAGGGGATGAGCGTGGGTAGGGTTCTGACCATCCGCGTTCCTATGAGCATATCCCGACACCTCCCTGAAGCTCTGTGGACAGCAGGCTCGATTGATGAAACCGGGTACGTAGCCCTGCGGGCCACAGCCAGAACTGATAAAACCGATAAACAGAGTGCCGATACCCGGATCCGGTTTTCTTCGACTATCCCCGGACAGTGGGCCGGGGGGACAATCGCAATGGGGGTGGGGCCAGGGGAGGGGGTCTCCCCGGCCGACCTCCTCCTGAGGCGATAGTCGGTGAAAGGCCGTGTACAGGAGAGTATTGATCTGAGAGGCGAGCGGCACAAGCCCAACCATGAAGATCGAGATCCAGATCCCATGCCAGATCGATGTATCGGAAGCCAAGATGAGGCCGTATTACGGCCTCGTGCACAACGGGTGAAAATCCTCAATCCGGCTTCCATTTCCGGTTCAATGGGTACTTAATGTGAAATACCTCTGCCGAGCGATAGCCCTGAGAGGAGCCGTACGCACATGCTGCACCGGTTATGGTCTCTATGGCAGGACGAGGTGTGACTGCCCGGATGCACCGGCGGTGTGCAGGCGGCAACGGGATGTCCCTGCCCCAGACGGCACCGGTGAGGCCGGACAGAGGGGGGAGGTCTTCCTCCTCACGGGGTGCGCCGGACTGGCTGCAAAAAAATCAGGCGGTATTTTCCCGCAGGAGGGCGCACCCGACGACCCGGTCGCCATCGGCCAGCTTCATGATCCGGACGCCCCGGGTGTTCCGTTTCTGGATCGATACGCCCGATACCTTCGTGCGGATCACGATCCCGGACGCGCTCATCACCAGGATCTCGTCGTCCGCTCCGACCGCCTTTGAGGAGACGACAAAGCCGCTTTTGTCGGTGAGGATGTTGCGCACGCCCATGGTGCCCCTCCCGTGCCCGCGGAACTCATTAAATTCCGTTCTTTTTCCGTATCCCTGCTCGGTGATGGTCAGGAGATGATCTTTTTCGACAGGGGCGACCGACTGCAGGACATCGCCTTCCCGCAGCCTGATCCCGCGCACTCCCATGGCATTCCGGTGGAGCGGGCGGACGGCATCCTCATGGATGCGGAGACTCTGGCCGTTGCGTGAGGTCAGGATCAGTTCACGCGATCCGTCGGTGACCATGACAGAGACGAGCTCGTCGTCATTCCTGAGGGTGATGGCATTGATGCCCATCTGGCGTGGCCGTGAGAACTCGGCCTGCGGGATCTTGGCAACCGTGCCCCCCTTTGTGGCAAAGAAGAGGTACCTATCGGAGCTGAACTCCCGCAGCGGGATCACCGCGGTAACCCGCTCGTCTTTCAGGTTCAGGAGATTGACGAGCGCCTTGCCGCGTGCCGTCCGGGTGCTCTCCGGGATTTCATAGACCTTCAGCCAGTACACGCGGCCGCGGTTCGTAAAGCTGAGGACATAGTCATGCATGTTCGCGACAAAGACGTTCTCCACCACATCACCGTCCTTCGTGGACATGCCGATGATGCCCCGACCGCCCCGGCGCTGGTTGCGGTAGACGTCAAGATCCATCCGCTTGATATAGTTGGATGCGGTAAGCGAGATTAATACCGGCTTATCCTCGATCAGGTCCTCGCGGTCGATGCTCGTTGCATTCGTCCCGATCCTGGTTCTCCGCTCGTCTCCGTAGCGTGCCGCGATGTCTTTGATCTCGTTTCTGATCTCTGCGAGGATATTCGCCTCCGACGCGAGGATGAGGGAGAGCCTCTCTATTTCCTTCTGCATCTCGTCCCGCTCGTCCATGATCTTCCTCTGCTCGAGCGCGGCGAGGCGGCGCAGCTGCATCTTCAGTATGGCGTCCGCCTGGACCGCATCGAGAGCGAACCGGGCAACGAGCGCCGATACCGCATCCTCCGGGGTCTGCGATCCCCTGATTGTGGCGATCACGGCGTCGATGTTGTCGAGGGCGATGAGCAGCCCGTGAAGGATATGGATCCGCTCCTCCGCCTTCCTCAGATCGTACTCGGATCGCCTCCTGACGATCTCGATCCGATGTTTGAGAAACTCCGAGATCAGCTCCTTCATGTTGAGCACACGGGGCTGCCTGTCCACGATCGCCAGGTTGATGATGCCGAACGTGGACTCAAGCGCCGTATGCTTGTAGAGCTGGTTCAGCACCACCCGCGCTATCGTGCCCTTCCTGAGATCGATCACGACACGAAGGCCTTCCCGGTCGGATTCGTCCCTGATATCGGTGATCCCGTCGATCTTCTTATCGTGTACGAGGTTTGCGATATGCTCGATCAGGCGGGCTTTATTCACCTGATACGGCAGCTCGGTGACGACGATATGGGACGTCTTCCCCTCCTCGATCTCCGCGACGCCGCGAACCACGCACCTGCCCCGCCCGGTCAGGTAGGCATCCCGGATCCCGTCCGTGCCCATGATGATCCCGCCGGTCGGAAAATCGGGGCCCGGCATGATCTGCATCAGCTCCTCGGTAGAGACCTGCGGGTCGTCGATCACCAGGCAGACGGCCCTGCAGACCTCGCGCAGGTTATGGGGCGGCATATTGGTTGCCATGCCAACGGCAATGCCGGACGATCCGTTCACTAAAAGATTCGGGACCCTGGCGGGGAGCACCTCAGGTTCGTGCAAGGATCCGTCGAAATTCGGAACGCGATCCACCGTCTCCTTGCCGATGTCTTCGAGCAGCTCCTCTGATATAGGGGTGAGCCTGGCCTCCGTATACCGCATGGCGGCCGCAGCATCGCCGTCGATGGAGCCGAAGTTGCCCTGGCCGTCCACAAGCATGTACCGGTAGGTGAAGGGCTGCGCCATCTTCACGAGCGTGTCGTAGATGGCGGCATCGCCGTGGGGGTGGTACTTCCCCATCACGTCGCCGACGACGCGGGCGCTTTTACGGTACGGCTTGTCGGAGGTGTTGCCCATCTCCCACATGGCATAGAGCGTGCGGCGGTGCACCGGCTTCAGGCCGTCCCGGACGTCCGGAATGGCTCTTCCGATGATCACGCTCATCGCATAGTCGATATACGAGGATTTCATCTCCTCTTCGATGTGGACAGGGATGACCTGATCAGATGTCAAGGTTGGTCACCTCCCGTGCATGCCTCCGGATGAAGTCCCTCCTTGCGGCCACATCCTCACCCATCAGCTTCTCGAAGATCTCGTTTGCATAGACCGCATCCTCGATCCGGACCCGCTTGAGCACCCGGTTCTCAGGGTTCATGGTCGTCTCCCAGAGCTGCTCTGCGTTCATCTCGCCAAGACCCTTGTACCGCTGGATTGTCAGCCCTTTCTCGCCTAATTCCGCAACAATGGCCCTCATATCCTCCTCACGGTAGGCGTAACGCTCCTGCCTGCCTTTCGCCACCCGGTAGAGCGGGGGTTGCGCAATATAGACATAGCCGCACTCGATCAGGTCTTCCATATACCGATAGAGGAAGGTGAGCAGCAGCGTCCTGATATGTGCGCCGTCAACATCCGCATCGGTCATCAGAATGATGCGATGGTACCTGGCCTTCTCCGGGTCGAACTTATCCCCGATACCGGTCCCGATGGCAGAGATCAGCGCCTGAATCTCTGCATTCTTCAGGATCCTGTGCTGAGCCGCCTTCTCGACGTTCAGGATCTTTCCGCGCAGGGGCAGGATCGCCTGAAACCGGCGATCTCTGCCCTGTTTGGCCGACCCTCCGGCAGAGTCGCCCTCGACGATATAAAGCTCGCTCTTTGCAGGATCCCGCTCCTGGCAGTCGGCAAGCTTGCCCGGCAGCCCGGAACTCTCGAGCGTGCTCTTCCGGCGCGCCAGCTCGCGTGCATTCCGTGCCGCCTCTCGCGCCCGTGCCGCAGATACGGCCTTTTCATATATTGCGGCAAGCACTTTCGGGTGCTCCTCGAAATATTCCGACAGGGACTGGTAGACGAGCGAATCCACAATGCCGCGGACGTTGCTGTTGCCGAGACGCATCTTCGTCTGTCCTTCGAACTGGGGGTTTGCAAGCTTGATGCTGATGACCGCAACAAGCCCCTCCCGTACATCCTCGCCGCGAAGCTGCATGTCGTTGCTCTTGATCGGGCTGCTTCTGCGGGCGGCGGCGTTGATCGCCCGGGTGATGGCGCTCCTGAACCCTTCAAGGTGGGTGCCGCCTTCGCGGGTATTGACGCTGTTGACGTAGGTGAAGATCATCTCGGCATAGGAGGCGGTATACTGGAGGGCGACGTCGACCTCGACCATATTCTGCGCATCGCTCCGTGAAAAGGTGATCACGTCCGGGTGAATCAGTTCCTTCCCCTCGGCGAGATGCGCCACGAACTCACTGATGCCGCCCTCGAACCGATATGCGGCTGCATCTCCGGAGCGCTCATCGTTGATCCTGATAGCGGTGTTGCTGTTGAGATACGCAAGTTCCCTGAGCCTGTGGTCGAGTACATCGTAATCGAACCGTGTCGTCTCGAAGATCTCAGGATCAGGCATGAAGGTGATCCGGGTGCCCCGGAGCTTCTCGTCGGTGATACCGGCGGCGCCCGCCTTCCCGTACCGCTGGATGGAGCGCTGCAGCCGTTCGTCTTCGGTCTCCCTGCGTTCCGTCAGGGGAGATGCCGGAAGCCCTCTCTCAAACCGCATCTCGTAGATGCGGCCGTCCCGAAATACCGTAACGTTAAGCCAGCGTGATAGCGCGTTCACGACAGAGACGCCGACACCGTGCAGGCCGCCGGATACCTGATAGGTGTTCTTGTCGAACTTCCCGCCCGCATGAAGCACGGTTAAGACAATCTCGAGAGCGCTCCGGCCGTACTGCGGCATGGTATCCACCGGTATGCCGCGCCCGTTGTCCTCGATGGTACATGAACCATCCCTGTTGATCGTCACCTGGATGAGATCGCACCAGCCTGCAAGCGCCTCGTCGATGGAGTTGTCGACCACCTCGTAGACGAGATGATGGAGTCCGCGGGAATCCGTGCTCCCGATATACATTGCAGGACGTTCACGTACCGGTCTCAGACCTTCGAGTACGGTGATGTGCGATGCATCGTACGTCTCAGTCATTAAGATCCTCCGCTAAAAGAGAAGCGTCCGTAATCGCCACATAATTCACACTATATATTAGTTTTATAAGCACTTATAGGTGTGCGCGGCAGCAGCGCTCTCTGTCAATCGTATTTGCCGGCGTCGGGATCGGCGATACCCAGCTCCCTGTCGATAGCGATTGCGAGCCTCTGTATCAGCCTGACAATATCCGCCGCATCCTCCCTATCCATCATGCCCGGTTGGTGCCAGATCACCATTTTTCGCAGCCGCTCCGCCAGCTCTTCGATCTCCGTACCCCTGAATCGGTCGGGCAGGATGAAATTATCCAGATGATCGGCGGCACCGTAGAACGCCTTGTCGGGAGGCAGCCCGAAGTGTTTCGCCAGGAGAATCAGGTTAATGACAAAGCCCCGCCCAAATTCGCTCTTCATAGGCAGGGGTTGCAGCGTAAGAGAGAAAAAAGTACCGGTCGGCGGTGACGGAGGCCATCCCTAAATACCTGCCCGCGTATCATGAAACGACATGAGTCCAGGGCCGCAGGCATACAGCACGAACATGGACGGGGATGCTCACCTACCCATGTTCATATAATACCCCGTATGAGGCCGTTTTACGGCCACAGGCGCAACTGATGAGAATTACCGATGCGAAGTGTCCTGTTTTCGCAGACTATCCCGGTGTAGTGGACCGTGGGAAGCATCTTCATGGAGGGGACCGGGGAGAGGGAGACCCCCTCCTCCCGCGAGGATAACCGGAGGGAAGCCGTGTACGGGGACGCAAAGAATCAAGCGGCGAGAGCCCTCCATGTACAGATGCCAGCTTAATTTTTATATGAAATTGGTGGTGCTGCTTTCCACCCACCTTCATTCGGTATGCCGGTGGCCCAAGGCATCATGCCGTTTCATGCAAAACGCCCCAGAAGCCCCGGGGAGGGACTGCATGCGCAGCGGATGAAAATCCTTGAGCTCGTTCATGTACCCCGGATTTGATTTCTCCTGGCTCTCCCGGAACAGTGGACCGAGGGGAGAATCGCCAGAGGGAGGTCTCCATCCTCCCCGGCACCCGGTTCATCGATCTCCATCGATAGAGCCTGCAGCCGATTGCAGCGTCAACCGGGTTTCCGACTATCCTCATCTCTGCCGGCATCTCACAGATAGAATACAACGGTCGAACCGACGATGAATATCATCGCGCCTGCCAGAAAAGAGATTTCTCCGACCGAGAGAGGCGTTTTTGGGACAGGTGCGTGGACGTCGCTCCCGTAGCCCCGGCAGAGCATACTCGTATAGGTGCGCTCGCCCTGCTCGTATGACCTGACAAAGATCATGCCGATGGCGTACCCGAGCTGCTGCAGCCGGTACCGGTAAGGCAGCCTGCGGTCAAAGGGATCGAAGCACCGCGAGGCGAGGGCGGAGCGGATCCTGCCGATCATTTCGGCAAACACGAAGAGATACCGGATCATCATGCCGAGGGTGAGCGTGAACTCGGCAGGCAGACCGAGCCTCCGCGATGCGTCGAGCATATCCTGCATCCGGGTGGTGGATGAGAGCAGGATGATGAAGGATATGCTGACAAGGAACTTGACAAGAAGGATCAGCGCAAACTCGACCGACTCTGCGTAGATGGTGATCCCGAACGGAAGGCTTGCAAGAGGGTGAAACGTATCATAGTAGCGGTTGGTGAAGAAGATCTGGAAGAAGATCAGGAAAAAACCGAAGGGGAGGATGAACACGACCCGCTTTATGTAGACCAGCGGTGAGAGGCCCGAGAATGTCCAGAGGGCAAGGAAGAGGGTAAAGAGGACGGCGCCGAGGCTCACGACCATTGTGGAGTAGGGGAGGGCGACGATTGCGATGATCGCAGTCAGGGCAACCAGCAACTTGACCCGTGCATCCATCCGGTGGATGACGCTGTTGCCATAAGCGTGCCTCTCAATGAAATGGAGCCCGTCGATCATGGTCTTCTCTGGAACGCGTCCAGAAACGCCTGTTCGGCATCCTCGAAGGTGTAGGCCATCTCGATGGCAATGCCGTGGTTCTGCAGCGATCGTATCAGTCTCGGAATGACCGGGACGCCCAGCCTGATCCGGGAGAGCATCTGCGGCCCTGCGAATATCTCATCCGCCGTTCCCCGTGTGACGAATTCGCCGCGATCCATGACATAGATGTAATCCGCTACTTCCGGGACGAGATCGACCTGATGTGTTGAGAAGATGACGGTCATGCCGTACCTCCGGAAGAGGGTATGTAAAAATTCCACCAGATCGGCTACTCCCTGCGAATCGAGGCCGGCAGTCGGTTCGTCAAGCACCAGCACCTGCGGTTCCATCGCGATGATCCCGGCGATGGCAACGCGCTTCTTCTCGCCTCCTGAGAGGTGGTGCGGCACTCGTTCGCGGAGATCTTCGATCTTGAGCAGGCGGAGCGCCTCGTCGACGCGGTGCGCAACCGTCTTCTCATCCAGGCCGAGGTTTACGGGTCCGAACGCCACATCCTGCTCCACCGTTGGCGAGAAGATCTGATCGTCGGGGTTCTGGAAGACGATGCCGACGAACCTGCGGACCTCCCTGATATTCTCCCGGGTTATAGGCTCGCCCCGAATTAGCATCTCGCCGGACGTGGGTCTCAATATGCCGTTGAAATGCTTGAAGAGCGTGCTCTTCCCGGCGCCGTTCGCCCCGATAACGGCAATGCGGGAGTTTCGCTCGGCGATAAAGTTCACACCCCCGAAGTGCTGTCACATTGCCGCGGTAGATGTGCGTCAGATCGCTGGTCTCGATCAGGTGCATATGAACATCTGAATCGGTCGGTCCTCTACCTCTCGGGGCGTGAAGCGGCCCGCGCAATTCCATAGGCCAGCCCGAAGATGGCAAGCGTGCCTGCCAGAATCGCCACGGCCTCCCCTGCTTTCCCCATGCCGGGTATGCTGCAGTCAGGCATCAGCGATGCAAACGAGAACTCATTTCCCGTGATGCCCGCGACGATATCCTCAGCAAGGGCGGCGGCATCCTCATCGAGCTCATGGCCCGTCATCTCCTTTGCACCGTGTGCCGAGAAGAAGGCGCTCTCAAGCCCGTCCGGATATTCTGATGCAAGAAACGGGGCAGATACGGCAATCACCAGCGCGAGGACGATACCGGCGATGAGAAACATCTCCCGGTCCATCAGCCGCTCACCGCCTCTGCCCGTTCAACGATCTCCGGCCTTGCAGTTGCAATCAGGTACAGAGCAGCCGCCGTAATACCGCCCTCGATCAACCCGATGACCGAGTGGTACAGCCCCATGGAGAGGAGGCCGAACTCCAGAGGGAACGTGCCCGCCAGACCAAGCTGAACCGCGGCGATGAGCGCTGATACGAAGAGGGAGAGCCATCCGGCGACGAAGGTGGCGGCAAAGGTATGCGCGATGATCCTCTGTATCGCGGTATACGCATAGAAGCCGAAAAAGCTGCCGACGACAACCATATTGACGATGTTTGCTCCCATCGTCGTGATGCCGCCGTCGGCGAAGACGATCCCCTGAACGAGGAGCACGAGCGTCAGCACAAAGATACCCGCATAGGGCGAACCGAGCACGACTGCCGCAAGGGCGGCGCCGACCATATGCCCGCTCGTTCCCCACGGTATGGGGATATTGAGCGCCTGTACCGCAAAGATGCCTGCTGCAAGCACGGCAACAAGCGGCACCTTCTCCTCACCCATCGACTGTCGTGCCCACCGCAATGCAAGGAAAATAAAGATCAGGGCGATGATCCAGTAAACGATCGCCTGTGCTATCGGGATGAACGCATCAGGAATGTGCATGGATACACCGGCTGAATGTAACACCATATTGTATTAAAGTAATACTAAAGTCTATTACTTTTCCCATAAGTAAGAATATGGCGTACTCCTGAACCAAAAAGTATGCCCATGGCCTTCAGCACCCGGGGTTTCAGGGCGAGCCGCTTCACCAATCTGCTCGGCCGATCCATGTCACCGGAAGTGACAATGGTATCCAGCAGGTCGGGATCATTGAGCACCCTGCAGAGGCGGTCGATCTCATCGGGCGTCATCTTCTGCCGCATCTTCAGCAGCTTCAGGCCGAGGGCGATCTCATTGCCGAAGTCCTGCTTCCAGCGCTCTTCGTATGCACGCAGTGTATCGTCGTCGAAACTGCCCCGCCCGCAGCACTCCGCAGCGACCGCCGCAGCATGCCGGGCGGACCGGACGCCGGTATAGATGCCGCCGCCCGACGTGGGCTTTGCAAATCCTGCCGCGTCACCGACAAAGAGCGTCCGGCGGCCGTATGTCCGGGGCATCGCCCCGAGCGGTATGGTACCCGACACAAGGTGCAGGCAGCTGTCGCTGTAGGCGGAGGCAAACCGTTCGAATCTCTCCCTGACGCCGGTTCGGCCGCAGAGCCCGATACGGGCGCGATGAGGGCCTATCGGGATGATCCAGCCGAAGAAATCGGGCGATGCATTGGGGTGGAGTTCAACATACCGTGGATCCATCGGGTACGGGATATCGGCCTGCAACCCCGAGAGGTACATCTCTGATCGCTCCATCCCGAGCATACGGGCAATGGAGCTCCGGGGACCGTCGGCGGCGATCAGGAGCCGGTACGGAATCTCCCGGGATCCGTTCATCCCGCGGGTGAGGATCCGGCCGTCCCGGATACCGCAGGCATAGGTCTTTGTCATAAACTCCGCACCTGCACCCGCTGCCGCTGCCGCCATCTCACGATCCAGCATCCCCCGGTCGACGACATACGCCTTCGGCGTCCTGGCATCAAAGAGCAGCTCGCCGCCGAGGCCGGATACCATGCGTGCGCCGCTCACCTCGTTCAGGATGCTTCGGCGGGAGACCCTGCACTCCTCAAACGCAGCTGTGGAGAGAAGCCCGGCACACTGTACCGGATAGCCTATGGTTGCATGCTCCTCGATGCAGAGTGTATGCAGATCATGCTCAGCGCATGAACGTGCGGCAGCGCTCCCGCAGGGGCCCGCACCAACCACCACGACGTCGTATCCCGCCATAACGCCCCACGCAGATCGATCAGAGACCGAAAGCCAGGAGTATGTTTCGCATGAAGAGGCATAAAGGGGCGTATGTGCGGCAGGCGCCGGGTATCCTGATCGACCCGGCGGCAGATCTACCGTCTCCCAGGTGCGAACCCGGCTTACAGCAGCATCCATGTCCATCGGAGTCTATTTGTAGCTCTGCGCACAGGTACTACAGAAATGCCGGATCTACCTGAGTTCAAGTTGAAGCAGTGCCTGATCGTGCGTGCCGACATCAGGATGACCTGCGGCAAGAAGTGCGCGCAGGCCGCCCATGCATCCATCGGTGCATACGAACGGACGGACAGGGCGGTGAGAAAGACCTGGTTCGACGAAGGGCAGAAGAAGGTCGTGCTGAAGGCTCAATCCGAACGGGAGCTCTTCGAGCTCAAGACGATCGCGGAGCGGGCGGGCATATCCGCCGCTATCATTCAGGACGCGGGGCTTACCGAGATCCCGCCCGGCACGGTGACCGCACTCGGCCTGGGACCGGCGAGATCGGAAGAGATCGACAGGATTACCGGCGGCCTTCCCCTGCTATGATGCCCTCCCCCTATCCGCTCGAGTACGAACTCGGGATGCGGTACTATGCAAGCGACGTCCCCGGCATCGGCGGGCGCCTCCGTTCGGTCCCTGAGGACTTTGTGGTCTCGGAGGTTTCGTTCCCGGCAGGGCAGGAGGGAGCTTATCTCATCTGCCGGCTCACGAAGAAGAACTGGGAACTGCAGCGTGCGGTAAAAGAGATTGCACGCCAGCTCGGGATCAGCCACCGGCGGATCGCGTGGGCGGGGACGAAGGACAAGAATGCGGTCACGAGCCAGGCGATATCCATCTACAACGTGCCCCCCGAGGCGATCGAGCAGGTCCGCCTGAAGGATATCACCCTCACCGTGATCGGCAGGTCGCATACCCCCCTGACACTCGGGTCGCTTGAGGCGAACAGGTTTGAGATCGTCATCCGGGACTGCAGTCTTGATCTGCTGCAGGAACGCGTCCGGGCAGTTGAGGGGATCGCCGTGCAGGGCATCCCGAACTACTATGGACTGCAGCGGTTCGGTGTTGCGAGGCCGGTGACCCATCTGGTGGGGGAACAGATTCTTCGAGAGGAGTATGAGTCTGCTGTTGCGCTCTATATCGGGCTTTCGTTTCCTGACGAGCCTCCGGAGGCCCGCGCGGCGAGAGATACCTACCTCACCTCGCGCGATGCGCGCAGGGCGCTGCATGAACTGCCGGTGCAGATGACCTATGAGCGGTCCATGCTCCACCATCTCGCCGTCCACCCGGGAGATTACCGGGGAGCGCTTCTGGTGCTGCCGCAGAAACTCCTCTCCCTGTTCGTCAGCGCATTCCAGTCGTTTCTGTTCAACTGCGCACTGAGCAGGAGGTTCGATCTCGGCCTGCCGCTCAACGAACCGGAGATCGGGGACCGCCTGCTCTTCTCCGGCGGGCGGGAGGATATCGTCACCGCAAGGAACAGGACTGCCGCGCTCCAGCAGGTTACAAGAGGACGGTGCCGGATTGCCCTGTTCATCCCGGGATCCGAGCCCATCAAGGTGCACGGAATGATGGATGAAGCCATGCAGCACCTCATGGAGGAGCGGGGGATTGACGCCTCCCGGTTCCAGAATGCGTCGGAGTTCGTGCGGACGCGTTATTCGGGCGCTCTCCGGCCGATAGCCCTTCAGACGGCGATTCAATCCTCAATCGAGGAAAGGGATGTCAGACTGCAGTTTTCCCTGCCGCCCGGACACTATGCCACCACCGTCTGCAGGGAGTTTATGAAGGCCGATCCCCGCATGATGGTCTAGCGTCAGGGGATCTTCAGGCGGTCCTGCGGGCTTCGGGCGCAGCCGGAACAATGCATCAGAGACAGGCACCCCGGATCCTGTTTTCCCCGGGCTGTCCCGCCTTCGTGGCGCTCACGTGCACGGCTTCCCACCGGCGCTTCATCGGGGGGAGGCGGCTCTCGGGGAGGGGGTCTCCCCCTCCCCCACCCCCGTTGGGATTGTCCCTGCGGTCCACTGTCCCGGGATAGTCTGCGACAACAGGACACT
>JAHKLN010000077.1 GCA_020854755.1 Methanomicrobiaceae archaeon
CCAGCCCCTCCCTCCATGAGGATAGCCGGGGGGAAGCCGTGTACGGGAGCGAATTGACTTGAGCGGCGAGAGGCTTCCATTTCAGAAACGGTTCGCATTGTTATATGAAAGTGGGTGGTGAGCAGCACCGCCCACCTTCATTCGGTATGCCTGTGGCCCCAAGGCATCGTGTGGTTCATGTGAAAATGGGCGGTGAGCATCCCAGTCCATGCTCATGTTGTATGCCTGTGGCATTCGGGGATTCGTGTGGTTTCATGTGAAAATCGTTGAACCGGCTTCCGTTTTCGGTCTCAATATGATCTTCAGGCATTTCGACTGAAATCCGCCGTAGAAAGGGGATCACTCCTCCGGTTCAGTTCGCACGGCTGCGGGAGCGGCAGTCAGCAGGTTTCGGGGCAACCCCGCACCTCACCTTCGCCCATCTTTTCGCCCATCGTTGAAGATGGCGGTGGAGACGTGCTCTCTCCCCCGATTGCAGACGCATCGCTGGACTTTCTGACGGGCCGCGCCCGGCAGTAGCCGTGCAGCGCTGGCTCATTCAGGGGAAGAGCCGGAAGAATCGGGGTGGGATAGAGACCTCATCCGAAGACGCTGAATGCTGGAACGCTGAACGATGGGACGCTGAACGCTGAACCTTTAATGGTGGATGGTAAACATTGGACGGTGAACATTGCATGCTGAACGGTGAAAGTCATCCGGTGTATACTGAATACTCGATGCGGTCGTATCCCGGGATATCGTTTATTGGATATATTATATAAATATTGTTGTAATACAAATGCGCATATAAACCTAATAGAATAATAAAAAACACTACCATATCTATCTAAAGTCGAAAAAAGTTGATTATAACTGATGAAATATTTTGGGCTACATTTATAAATCGTCAGGAACGACAGCGCATCACAGTCTCGCCGGACGATCGGGAGAGTTTCCCCACACGCACCCGGCACCGGGTGCGGGCGGGCGTGCCGGGACGCTCACTCGCGAAGCAGCGCGATCATCGATCCCAGCGGAATGCCGATGTCTTCTGCGATCGGGCCGCATTTGACCGACATCATGTAGGCGACGGGCGGAAGGTCCTGGTACTCCGAGAGGGACTCATAGTTTGCCATGCCCTTTGCGATGATCAGGGAGCAGCGATCCAGTGCATCGGCAAGCACGGGCGGAATCAGCTCCATATTGACGCCGAGTTCGCTGATTCCGTCGGTGGTGCCGATCAGGAGATCCGCGTGGCGATCGAGGCCGAGCATAACGGCATCCTCCCGTGTTGCATCATTCAGGATGGGGCCTCCACGCACGGCGAGGGTGACCTGCGCCCCTCGTGTTTTCAGGTACCGGACGAGCAGCCCATCAAAGATGATCTCCCCGCAGTTATCGGCAAAGTACACGACGCGGGATGCCAGGGGTTCGATACGGTCTGTGTCGTCCACGTCGAGGCCGGCCCGAAACCGGGTGTGGAAAAAATCGACGAAATCGTCGGTGACCGTATGGACCCTGGCGCCGTAGTCGAGCGTGTTGCCGATGACCGCCGCGAGGGAGAGATCGCGGAAGGTGGCAAGCTCTCCCCGTACTTCCCGGCAGACGTCCATCGCATCAGCGTTGTTTGCCTGCTTTAAGAATCGGTAGGGATCGGGATCCCCGAGCATCCGGTAGGCGAGGCGGTGCACGCGGCTCGCGATGACGGGAGCGGGAATCGGTTTGCAAAGCAGGGTTGTGAGGAGTTCCAGACAGGCCTCTTTCGTGCGGCGGATGAGATCCTCGTCTGACGTGCTCAGTCTGCACTCATACTCCACACGGCTGATCAGGCACTCGAGGCAACCGGGCTTGAACCTCATACCCGGTCCCTGGGTGAAGAAAGAAGAAAAAAGGTGCTAATGGGGCCACTGCGATTTGAACGCAGGTCAGAAGACCCCCAGTCTCCTAGGATGCCCAGGCTACCCTATGGCCCCCTTTATATTATGTGCCGGTATTGCTTATGTACCCTTCGACTGTCTCCTGCAGCGTGTTCGGGCGGAGCGGAAGATCCCGCACCGGCAGGCGCAGGAAGGTTCACAACTTGAGTTGTTTATACTCTTCAACACTGCGGGTCAGTTGTTCGAGTTCGTTTCCTGTAACTTCCATCTTGCTCGTCAACTCATCCACCTCTACCAGCAGCTGCTTGATGCGCACGTACATGATGTACATAATGAGCAGCAGACAGATAATGACCATCGCATAAATCACGATCATGATACCGTCGATTGTCAATGCCAATTATATCATCTCCTGAAAAGCGCTCTTGCGAGACGGTCGATGAAGTTCTCTTTTCGCACTTCCTCGGTCTCTGTGTATTCAACTCCGGCAATGTTTGCTGCTATCCGCATGAATGCTCGTGCCGATGCAGATTCCGGGTATTTCACCACTATGGGTGTCTTGTATGCCGCCGAACGCCGTACATTGGGGTCTTCGGGAATGATGTCGATCACTTCCACCCCGAGGACGTTCTCAATCTTCTGCCTGCTCAGATCAGTGTTCTCCATCGTAGCCCTGTTGAGTATGGCCCCACGTACCGTCCCCCCCATCATCTCGGTAAGAATCTTGATCTTTAAGGCATCCACAAGGGAGGAGATCTCCGGGTTTACCACAAGAATCACTTCATCCGCCACCGCGAGCGGTATGACCCCGTCAGTGCCGAGGCCGGCCGGTGCATCAATCAGGAGAAAGTCGCAGCGGCTGACGAGATCCTTCATGACATCCTTGAGGCGCTGCGGGTCGGCACTCTGAAAACCCTGAAGAGAGATTCCGCTCGGCACGACCTTGACGCCGCAGGGTCCGTCGTAGATGGCGTCGTTGATCTTTGCCTTCCCGGCAAGGACTTCATGGAGAGTGACCGGGGCACTCTCAAGTCCAAGGATCAATCCCAGATTCGCCATCCCCACGTCGCTGTCAACGATATAGGTCTCCTTGCCGAATTGAGCAAGTGCTGTGCCGAGGTTTACCGTCACCGTGGTCTTCCCTGTGCCTCCTTTTCCGGAGGCGAATGTGTAGGCCCTGATCATTGCAACCTTCATGGAGAGATTGAAGTTATTTTATTTATACTTTGCCAAATCTCAATAAGTAAATATTGGGCTGACAAGCTATTTTCCCTCTTTTATAATGGTTTGAGAGAAAAGGGAGGGGCGTAGCGCTCCTGTTCTTCGGCTGCTAAGGCAGAACCGAGTGGGGTGGATGACAGGCGGAGATCGTGCATCACCCCGGGAAGGCAGGAATTGGGTATCGCTCTGGCCTGGTTTTCGTCATAGTGCATCCGCAGTCCTGGCGGAGATGCCGCTTTCTGTCAGTTCGCTGCCATCCGTGCGCTGTAAGGGCATCGCCGCAGAGATTGCCGGGCATCTCCCGGCAACAGGATGTATCTGTCAGCAGGCCCTCGATCCCGCATCCGGCGAAGCGGCGTTCCATTCCCGCCGGGACACCCCGGCGACCATACCCGGGCCGGGTGATGCCGCTATATGAGCTGTTCGGCGAGAGAGGTGTCCTTCGGGCATCTGTTCCTGCCGGACACATTTATAGCTACATTTTTATATTGACTATATCATAATACTCGGGCTGGAAACGTATGGGTGTGAAAACGTTCTCCCGGAAAGGTTCTCCAATGTCCGGTATTTTGAACTCTCTACCAGTGAAAAATGAAGAAAGGGCCGTTTCACGTGATAGACGATTCGATATTGATATATTGTGCGAAGTACATACAAACAGGTAGGTCATAATGAGCGCCCAGCCCTCTCTAGGAGAGAAGACCCAGAGGTTTGTCGACAGCATATGCTCTGTAAACGGTGTAGTCTCGTGTGCCCTTATATCACCTGATGGACTGATCATGGGAAAGTGCTTCCGGGATGGCGCATCTCTTCCTTCCCTCTTTGCTGCAATGTGCGCTACAATCATGGCATCTGCAGAGGCAGCTGCCGGCATCATCAGTATTCAGTCACCGGCCTCAGTCGCCATCACCGCAGAAGACGCCGTTATCCTGGTTATGAACGCCGGAAAGCAGGCGCTGATCACCGCCATCATCGAAACGTCTGGAGATTACCGCTATGCCTATCAGCAGATAGCAGCGATCGCTACGCAGATCGCAGAGGAGGTGTAATGTATACAATACTGGTGGTTGACGATAGCCCCATGATAGTTGACGTATTCGTGACGATGCTGGAGCGGGGAGGGTATAAACCGATAACAGCCTATAGCGGGGAGGAGAGCCTTGAGGTTCTCAAGACCACGATTCCCGACCTGATCCTGCTGGACATCATGATGGAGCCTATGGATGGATGGGAGACGCTCGAGCACATCAAGAGCAACCCGAGGACGAAGGACATTCCCGTCCTCATGCTGACGGCAAAACCGCTCACGCCTGAGGAGGCGAATGAATACGGGGTCTATATTGCGGATTATATCCTGAAGCCTACGACCCACCATCAGCTCTACGATGCGATTGAGCATGTGCTCGAACACCGCCATTCAATCAGCGCAGACATCGAACGGGCTAAGAGTGCAGGAGTTGACCAGCGCACCATCGACGAATACGAGCGGCTCAGTAAGAGTATTGATATCAATAAGAGGCTGCTCAAGATACTTGAGACCACTTACAATATCAAGGATGCAAAGGCAGGCATGGGAGAGAACATCACCCGTGCGATCAAGAGTATGGCGATGAGCATTAAATTCCAGGAAGAGCGCCTCCAGCAGATCCGCGAACAGTTCAGTGAGGTCTTCGGAGAAGGCTAGAGCCCGCTCTTCACGATGAGATCATCCAGGCAGGGTCGGGAGTCCGGGGATCGGGTTGCATCCGGGTGATAGTCCATACTCTTTTCTTCAAACAGCTCATTATTCATCACAGAACACCGGGTCCGGGTATATCCGGCTGTCGCTGGGCAGGGAACGATATCCCCATGGTCCAATGGAACGGGATAGCCGGGAAATAAACTGAATCCGGGACGCCTTAACCGATTTCTGAAATGGAGGCCTCTCGCCGCTCAAATCACTTTGCTCCCGTACACGGCTTCTCCCCCTCCCCGGTCCACTACACCGGGGCGGTCAGAGAAAACAGGTTGCTGCGTATCGGTGCAGAGTCAAGAATTTTCATCGGTTGAGCCTGCAGCCCTTTTTAGGGCTTCATCGGCGTTTCACATGGAAATACAGCTGAAACCGAAAATGAAAGCAGGTTCAACGATTTTCCCATGAAAAACTTCCGGTACCCGGGGTACTCTCCCCGTAGCCGAAACCGGGCCGGAACCTCACGTCCAGCCATTTTTCACTGGTTAAGCCTGATGCAGCGCCTCATAGGGGTTTCATCACTCGAGCCAGCGGCCGTAGAACGCCCTCATCCGCGTTTCGGGATGAGCCCGATCCATCATCCATGCAGGCAGGATGGCCGCGACTTCAGTCGCGGGCGGTTGCCTCTCCGCCGTCTCTTGAAACGTCTTCCCTCTCCTGTCTTCCGATAAAGATCACGGCAAGCGTGAGCACCACAATGGCTGCGAGGGTGATGATCATCTCGTCCGTTTCCGTATACTCGACGCCGAACATCAGCACCCGGCGTATCATGGCGGTTAATCCGGCAATCAGTATCGGCGTTATCAGCAGTCTGTTTGTTCTGAAGTACGCGGTAACCGTCTCCAGCAGTTCGATGATGATGATGGTCACGAGCAGCGCATGCAGCACCAGCAGAATCCCGCCGGTAATATCATGGGTCTCGAAGATGGCAAGAAAGAGAATAGCGGCATCATAGAGCGACAGGAGGGCGAGCAGCGAAAGAACGACTGCAATGGCAAGATAGATGCCGATAATGACGCTTGAAATGGAGGAAGTGAGTCTGCCTCTGATCAGCTGCATGATTCTGTTCACAAAAAATCCTCCGCATCGGGTGTTTCACTCTGGATAGAGCGGTCAGGAGATTAAATATTGCGATACGTCACAATCGCGGGAAGACATAAAGGTTTAAATTGTAAAAAGGTTCATTAATTAGTGCAACCGAGAGGAAGTTTTATATGTTCTTCTTGCATTGTAATAATGCTGTGTGGCACAAAGAGCGGGGCCTATAGCTCAGTTAGGTAGAGCGTCTGGCTTTTAACCAGGTGGTCGGGGGTTCAAATCCCCTTGGGCCCGTTGCCATGGGCGTGATCTATGGTTTTTGTAAAGGTGATGCAATCTGGTATGTAACTTTTCCCAGCGGGGTATGTAGATGAGCTCCTCATTTAACGTACTGAACCATACGATGGTACCTGATCACCAGGTTATGAGCGAGGAGGAGGTACGCACGTTACTCTCCGACTACACTATCACACTGGAACAGCTACCAAAAATCTATCAGGATGACCCTGCAGTTAAAGCTATCGGAGGCAACGCCGGAGATGTCATCCGGATCGTCCGCGAGAGCCCTACGGCAGGCAGAGCCGAATCGTACCGTCTCGTCATCAGAAGACCGAAAAAATAACACAAACCAGGCCGGGAGCTGATCAATCTGATAGACAGAAGTGTTTTGTCTAGATCGTATTTTTCACGGGAGCACGTAGCCCGTCACCAACTTGATTCATTCAACAATTTTCTCCTGTATAATCTTCAGAAGGTCGTAAACGAACAGAAAGTCATTGAGACCGATATCGAAAGCCGCGGCAAGAGCAAAGAGCCCGTCTGGGTCGAACTCGGCACGGTGGAGGTAAAAAAGCCGCTTGTCCGGGAGGCCGACGGATCGCAGTCGGAACTGTTTCCGAGCGAAGCCAGGATCAGAAATCTCACCTACGCCGCCCCCATACAGCTGGATATGACGCTCGTCCAGGGGGAGGATCGGCAGGATCCGGTGGTCACCACCATCGGCCAGCTGCCCGTCATGGTGGGTTCTGCGGCGTGCAACCTGTACGGCATGACCGACGCCGAGCGCGTCACGCACGGTGAGGACCCGCTCGATCCCGGGGGATACTTCATCGTCAACGGCACGGAGCGGGTGCTGATGACGCTGGAGGATCTTGCGTCGAACAAGATCATGACCGAGTTTACCGAGCGGTACAACGAGCGCATCTATGTCGCAAAAGTATTCTCGCAGTTCCGGGGCTACCGGGCGCTCGTCGTCGTCGAACGGAACCGAAAGAACCTTCTTGAAGTCTCGTTCCCGTCTGTCGCCGGCCACCTGCGGTTCGTCGACCTGATGCGGGCGCTCGGTCTCATGGGAGACCACGATATCGTGGAGGCAGTCTCGACAGACGAGGATATCCTGACGTTCATGATGCAGAACCTTGAGGAGAGCGAGTGCGACAACGTCGAGGAGGGCATCATGTATGTCGGCAAGAAACTTGCACCGAACCAGACCCGCGACTATCAGAGGAAGCGTGCCGAGTTCGTCCTGGACAACTACCTGCTGCCGCACTTGAATTACCTGCTGCCCCCGAACATGAAGGAGGGAGATCCCGGGTACCGGCAGGCCATCGAGGAAGTGCGGCTCGCAAAGGCCCACTTCCTGGGGCGGATGGCCGAAGCCTGTTTCGATCTGGTGCTCGAGCGGCGCAGGATCGACGATAAGGATCATTACGCGAACAAGCGCTTAAAACTCGCCGGCGACCTGATGGAGGACCTCTTCCGGATCTCGCTCAACCGCCTGACCCGTGACGTCAAGTACCAGCTGGAGCGGGCCAGCATGCGCCACCGCGATCTCTCGATCGGGACTGCCGTGCGTGCGGATGTCCTGACCGAGCGGCTGCTGCATCCCCTCGCCACAGGGAACTGGGTGGGCGGACGCACCGGGGTCTCGCAGCTGCTCGACCGCATCGACCATATGTCGGTCCTATCCCACCTGCGCCGCGTAATATCACCGCTTTCCCGGTCTCAGCCGCACTTCGAGGCCCGCGATCTGCATCCGACCCAGTGGGGGCGGATCTGCCCGAGCGAGACGCCTGAAGGGCCGAATTGTGGCCTTGTGAAGAACTTTGCCCAGATGGTCGAGATCAGCGTGGGCGTGGCAGACGAGAATGAAGTGAAGAACATCCTGTATGACATGGGCGTGATTGCCCTGCGGAGGGAGACCGTATGAAGATGTCACGGGTATTTGTCGACGGCGCCCTGATCGGTCTTGTAGAGGATCCGGTTGCCCTTGCCGCACGGATCAGATCCATGCGCAGAAAGGGGGAGATATCGCCTGAGATAAATGTATCCTATAAGGAATACAGCAGGGATATCGTCATCCATACCGACCGCGGCAGGGCCCGCCGTCCGCTCATCATCGTTGAGAACGGCAAACCTCTGGTAACCGAGGACGATATCGAGCGGATGTGGCGCAACGAGATCGAGTTTGCCGATCTGGTGAAGCGGGGTCTCATCGAGTTCGTAGACGCCGAGGAAGAGGAGGATCTGTATATCGCCATCAACGAAGCGGATATTACGCCGGAGCACACCCACCTTGAGATCGATCCGTCGCTGATCCTCGGGATCGGTTCCGCCCACGTGCCGTTTCCCGAGCACAACGCCAGCCCGCGGGTCACGATGGGAGCGGGGATGGTCAAGCAGGCTCTCGGATTTGCCGCGGCGAACATGAAGCTCCGGCCCGACACACGGGCTCACCTGCTTCACTATGTCCAGAAACCCCTGACCTATACCCAGACCTCCGATATCATCGGATCCGACGAACGTCCCGCCGGCCAGAACTTCGTGGTCGCGATCATCAGCTACGAGGGCTACAACATCGAGGATGCCCTGATCATCAACAAGGCCTCCATCGATCGCGGTCTCGGGCGATCGCACTTCTTCAGGACGTACGATGGAGAAGAGCGCCGGTATCCGGGCGGGCAGGTCGACCGGATCGAGATACCAGACGAGGAGGTATCGGGCGCACACGGCACGGAATTCTATCAGAATCTGGATGACGACGGGGTGATCAGCCCTGAAACCATCGTCCGGGAGAAGCACGTGCTGATCGGCAAGACCTCGCCGCCCCGGTTCCTCGAAGAGCCGACGAGCGAGTTGATTGCGGTGGAGAAACGCCGCGACACCTCGGTAACGATGCGCAGCAACGAACACGGCATCGTGGATACCGTGATCATCACCGAAGGCGAGAACAGCTCGCGCCTGGTCAAGGTACGCACCCGCGATCTCCGGGTGCCCGAGGTCGGGGACAAGTTCGCGTCCCGCCACGGGCAGAAGGGTGTCATCGGTCTCATCCAGCCTCAGGAGGACATGCCTTTTACGGAAGACGGCATTACCCCCGACCTGATCATCAATCCCCACGCCGTCCCGAGCAGGATGACGATCGGGCATATGCTGGAGATGCTCGGGGGCAAGGTCGGCGCCCTCGAAGGCCGGCGAATCAACGCCACGGCGTTCGGGGGGGAGCGGGAGGCCAATCTGAGGCATTCTCTTCGGGAGCTCGGATTCTCCCATACCGGCCGCGAGGTGATGTACGACGGTATTACCGGGCGAAGATTTAAGGCAGACATCTACCTCGGTGTCATCTACTACCAGAAGCTCTACCACATGGTCTCAAGCAAGATGCATGCCCGATCCCGTGGTCCGGTGCAGGTGCTGACCCGGCAGCCGACCGAAGGCCGGGCACGCGAGGGCGGTCTGCGGTTCGGTGAGATGGAGAGGGACGTCATGATCGGCCACGGTGCGGCAATGGCATTAAAAGAGCGCCTCCTGGACGAATCCGACAAGGTCACCGAGTACGTCTGCGCCAAGTGCGGCATGGTGGCGATGCTTGATAGGAAGCGAAAGATCACCCGCTGTCTTGCCTGCGGAGGCGAGACCGATATCTACCCGGTAGAGATGAGCTATGCCTTCAAACTGCTGCTTGACGAGATGAAGAGCATGGGTATTGCCCCGCGCCTGAGACTGCAGGATATGGTATAAGGGGGCGAGAACGAAATGACAAGTCCAAAAAGAGTAGGAAAAATTGAATTCGGGCTCCTCTCCCCCAAGGAGCTTCGAAAAATGAGCGTCAGGAAGATCATCTGGGCAGATACCTACGATGACGATGGGTTTCCATATCCGCAGGGCTTAATGGACCTGAACCTCGGCGTGATCGATCCCGGGCTGCGGTGCAAGACCTGCGATCAGAAGGCAAGCGACTGCCCCGGGCACTTCGGGCATATCGAGCTCGCAAAACCGGTTATCCATGTGGGCTACACCCGCCTGATACGGAAACTGCTCAGGGTGACCTGCCGTGCCTGCGCACGCCTGCTGCTCACGCCGGAAGAGGTCGACCGGGTCATCGGCACCGAAGAGGGCGACCTTGCAGCAGAGTTCATCTCCGAGAAGGATATCAAGAAAGAGCGGGTCTGCCCCCACTGCGGCGAGCAGCAGTACAAGATCAACTTCGAAAAGCCCACCACCTTCTCCGAGATGTGGGTGGAGGACGGCCGGAAGGTGGAGCATAAACTGACGCCCGCAGACATCCGTTCACGGCTTGAGCGCATCCCGGACGACGACCTCCGGGTGCTCGGCATCAATGCCGAGGTCGCACGCCCGGAGTGGACGATCCTGACGGTGCTGCCGGTACCCCCCGTCACGATGCGCCCCTCCATCATCCTTGAGAACGGCCAGCGGTCTGAGGACGATCTGACGCATAAACTAGTGGATATCATCCGGATCAACCAGCGGTTCAAGGAGAACCAGGATGCAGGCGCACCCCAGCTGATCATCGAGGATCTCTGGGAGCTGCTGCAGTACCACGTGACGACGTACCTCGACAACGAGGTCGCAGGATGCCCGCCTGCCCGCCACCGGAGCGGCCGCCCGTTAAAAACGCTCTCCCAGCGGCTGAAGGGGAAGGAAGGGCGGTTTCGAGGTTCACTCTCAGGGAAGCGCGTCAACTTCTCGGCACGAACGGTCATCTCGCCTGATCCAAATATCAGCATCACCGAAGTCGGCATACCGCTTGCCATAGCAAACGAGATGACCATTCCCGTCAAGGTGACGCCGTACAACATCGAGGAGCTGCGGCAGTTCATCTTAAACGGGCCGGATCGGCTGACGATCAAGTCGCCCTGCGGCGCAAACTACGTGATTCGGCCGGATAACCGGCGAATGCGCTTGTCAGACCTGAATAAGGATACGGTTGCGGAGATGGTGGAGCCGGGATGGACGGTTGAGCGGCAGCTCAAGGACGGTGATATCGTTCTCTTCAACCGGCAGCCCTCACTGCACCGGATGAGCATCATGGCGCACCGGGCGGTGATCATGGACGGGAAGACCTTCAGGCTCAATCCTGCTGTCTGCCCGCCGTATAACGCCGATTTCGACGGCGACGAGATGAACCTGCATATCCCGCAGACCGAAGAGGCGCGGGCCGAGGCTGAGATCCTCGTGAGCGTGCAGGCAAACATCCTCTCCCCGAGGACCGGCGGCCCCATCATCGGGGGCATCCACGATCATATATCGGGCATCTTCCTGCTGACCCACGGTGTGCGCTGGTTTACGAAGAGCGAGATGCTCTATCTCCTGAAGCACTTCCCGGTCGAGCACCTGCCCCCGGCAGACCGGGAGGAGAACGGAGAGCCCCGCTGGACCAATAAGCAGGTCTTTTCGGCCATCATTCCGGATGGGCTGAATATGGTCTTCCATGCAACCTCCTGCCAGAACTGTGAGATCTGCAGGAGAGAGATGTGCGAGCGCGATGCCTTCGTGCGGATCAGGGACGGCAGCCTGATCTCGGGCACCATCGACAAAAAGGCGATAGGAGCGTTTGACGGCCAGATACTGCACCGCATCATCCGTCAGTACGGGATGAAGCGTGCGGCGCAGTTTATCGATGATATGACAAAGCTCTCGATCCGCGCGATTATGATCGACGGCTTCTCGTTCGGCATAGACGATGAAGATCTGAGCAAGACCGAGTACGGGCAGATCGACGAAATCCTCGATGCAGCGATTCAGGATGTGGAGCGCCGGATCAAGATCTACCTGGAAGGGCAGCTCGAGCCCATGCCCGGGCGCACGCTTGACGAGACGCTCGAGATGCAGATCATGCAGGTGCTTGGCAAGGCCCGCGACCGCACGGGAGAGATCGCCGGCCGCCACCTCGGCATGAATAACAGCGCCGTGGTCATGGCGGTGAGCGGCGCCCGCGGCTCCATGCTGAACCTGACGCAGATGGCAGGGTGTCTGGGACAGCAGTCGGTCCGCGGAGAACGGATCGTGCGGGGCTATGACGAGCGGACGCTGCCGCATTTCAAGCGGGCCGACCGCGGCGCCAGTGCGCACGGGTTCATCATCAACAGTTACAAGAGCGGCCTCTCCCCCACAGAGTTCTTCTTCCATGCCATCGGCGGCCGCGAAGGCCTTGTCGATACCGCTGTCCGTACGTCGCAGAGCGGATACCTCCAGCGGCGCATGATCAACGCGCTCCAGGATCTGAAGGTGGCGTATGACGGCACCGTTCGGACGACCGGCGGCAGGATCATCCAGTTCAGGTATGGAGAAGACGGCACCGATCCGGCACGGAGCAGTTTTGGGGATCCGGTCGACGTGAAGGGCATCATCGAGAATGTCTTAAAGGAGGAGGTCTCATGAACGGCGAGATGGAGCGGCAGATTGCAGAAGCAAACCTGCCGGAGAAGACAAAGCGGGATCTCCGGACCTACCTTGCTGACAGGGAGATCACCGACGAACAGTTTGACAGGATCCTCGAGAATGTCCTGGGCGAGTACCAAAAGACCAGAATAGAGCCCTGCGAGGCGGTGGGTGTTGTGGCGGCGCAGTCGATCGGGGAGCCTGGCACGCAGATGACGATGCGGACGTTCCACTATGCGGGTGTTGCCGAGATCAACGTGACCCTCGGCCTCCCCCGGCTGATCGAGATCATGGACGCACGCCGCGAACCGAGCACCCCCACCATGGCGATCTACCTCCTGGAGGACTGGGCGTACAATCGTGACAGGGCACGGGAGGTGAGCTGGCAGATCGAGGCAGCGCCGCTCCGCGAGTTCGGGGATATCACGATCGACATGGAGAATATGCAGGTGTTTGTCCAGCTGAACAAGGCGGTCTGCGACCGGCGAAGGATCAGCGTCGAGGAGATACTCGAGCTTGCACCGCGCAAGATCCGCGAACGCCGCCATTTCCGCGACTTCGACCATGAGGGGGATGCCAGGAATGCCACCCTGACCTTTAGCCCGAAGAATGCCGAGAGCTACCAGAATCTCTTCCAGCTCTCGGAGCATGTACGCAATGTCATCGTTCAGGGGATAGACGATATCGAGCGCGTTGTGGTTCGAAAAGAGGCAGGAGAGTATATACTTTATACTGAAGGCTCTAACCTTAGAGGTGTATTCGAGGTCGAAGGGGTTGACACCACGCGCACCCGCAGCAACAACATCAGTGAAATCTCCGATGTGCTCGGCATTGAAGCAGGGCGTAATGCCATTATCTATGAAGCCCTGAGCACGCTGAACGAACAGGGCATCTCGGTTGATGTCCGCCATATCATGCTCGTTGCGGACATGATGTGCATGGAGGGCGAGGTCAAGCAGATCGGAAGGCACGGTATTGCGGGTGAAAAGGAGAGTGTATTGTCCAGGGCGGCATTTGAGGTGACCGTCAATCATCTGCTGGATGCAGCCATCGCTAACGAGGTCGATGAGCTGAACGGCGTAACCGAGAACGTCATCGTGGGTCAACCAATACAGCTCGGAACCGGTGATGTGAAACTCATCGCAAAACCTGTACATTAGGAGAATCTTGAATGGATTTTAATGCCTCATTGAGAAAGGCCATAAAGACAGGCAGCGTATTTCTCGGCCAGAACAGGACACGGGAATGCGTGGACGAAGGCAGAGCAAAACTTGTTGTTGTGGCTGAGAATTGCAGGGAAAACTTTCCGGATCTTATTAAAGAGCCCCGGGATCTTCTGGTTCACGTATATCAGGGTTCCAGCGTGCAGCTCGGAAAAGCGTGCGGCAAGCCTTTTGTGGTCAGCGCCCTGGCGGTCGTCGATCCCGGGGATTCCGATATCCTGAATATCAAGAGGGTGTAAGCGGTGGCGCAGGTTGTACTGACAGAAGAATGTATGCGCCTGATCTCGCAGTTCGAGAGCCTTACCGGTGCGGGAAGCCGCGATTGTATCGTTGATAACCGCAACGAGCGCATCATTTTTGTGATTAATCCCGGCGATATGGGGCTCGCCATCGGCAGGAGCGGGGCAAGTATCAAGAAGGCCTCGGACGTGATGGGCAAGCGGATCGAGGTCGTCGAGTATTCCGGCGATCCCCATCAATTCCTGCGCAACTGCTTCCTCCCGGCACAGGTGACGTCCATCGACTTTGATGAGGATGACCATGAGCAGGTGATTGCCCGCGTCGAAGTGAAGGACGAGGATCGCGGCATTGCCATCGGGAAGTTCGGCAAGAACATCTTCAAGGCAAAAATTCTTGCACAGCGGCAGCACAACATCGCCGATGTCCAGCTGATCCAGCGCGATGAGAATTAGGATTACCCTCTTTTTTCCCGGGTCCATTCCGGCAATCCTGCAACGGGCAGGATGATGTGTTTCTCCTCATGAGATGACCGGAATAGACCCGGACCCGGAGTTCGGGCAGCAGGATGGCATATGTCAAAGGGCAGGTGCCGCCATTGGCTCCCGGAGATCGAGAGCCTCCGGGATTGTCCTTTGATGCTTCGTCGTCTCCGTCGTCATCGGCCGTCCATTGTTCAGGGTGATTTGTACCGCTTCTCCGGTTAAGGCAACACTCTCCGCACTTAAGATAGCCTCTTTTTACACATGTCACGGCGGAGCAGGCGTTCGTGCCGCTGCCGATTGATGGGGGGCGGTGCGGCCCCGAACCGCTGCCAGTTTTATCCCTATATTTCTATATGGCACAAAATATTTATATTACCGTATACGCATTACGACACCTGTATGATGGCAGACCATTCTTTTCTGTTTCCCCGTTGGTGCTCTGCCCTTTCCAGTAAAACGCTCCTTCCCGTTATGAATACGATCAACCGGCACCCCGGGGTGATTCCGTGAACAGAGCGGTAGTGCTGCTTGCTGCCCTCTGCATACTCTGCATCTCGATACCTGCAGCATGGATGCAGGGCAGCAGCCCGGTCGATGCCGCCCGGGAATCGCATATCCATCCTGATGGGGATCCTCCGTCCGCTGCATGGACGCAGGATCCTTCCCGGGATCCGGTGCTGCAACCCGGACGCCAGACCGCCCTTCTGAATCTCGTTGTATCCTTCAGGACATCGGATATCGACCGGGAAGAGAGGGATACGATACGGGATGGCGATGAAGGAGAGGATAGACGGGGCACTTCGCATCGATCCCGTGACGACGATGATGACGACGATGACGACGAGAGGAAGGACCGCAGGAAGGACGACGACGACCGGAAGGGGGGCAAGAGGGATGACGACGAGAGGGAGGACCGCAGAAAGGACGACGATGACGAAAAGGACGGTAGAGAAGATGACGATCGATCTCCGGGCGACGGGTCGAAGAAAGACACCCCTGCAGTAACTCCTTCGGGGGTGGAGACGCAGAAAAAATCTAAGGCCGTGGAGGAGACGCCCACGTCTGCCGATACCCCCGCGGAGGGGGACAAAGCAGAATCGCCGACCCCATCATCAGTCCCTCAGGAAGACACAGCAGATCGCGCCCCACCTGCGACCGCAACCCCCGCTCCTGCTGAGATCCCGGAGAAGGGAGACGATGAAAAGTTGCCTGCCCCTGCATCTGCTCATCGGGAAGGTAGGGACGACGGCGGTCGTCCTGCGACCGCAACCACAACCCCTCTCCCGCCGGTAACTCCGGAGGAGGGCAGCAGTGGCGGGGCACCGACAGAAGAATCCGTAAAATCCTCGATCCCGGCTCCCGCTCCCACAGTAACGCATCCGGTAGAGGAAGCCTCCTCTGAGACGCTTCCGATCGTCCCGGACCAAACGATCGTCCCTGTTGAGGCGCCGCCTGAACCGGAGCAGGACGCCTCCCCTCCTCCTGACACGGCAACTCCGACTCCTGCCGAAACGGCAGCTCTCTCTGAGCATGAGAGTGCCGCTCTTCCAGCAGAAGAGAACCGGACCGATGCGTCATCCGGTGCGGAAGAACGGACGATCCTGCCGGCCAGCAGGAACCCGGGATCGTTCTTCACCGGGCACCTCCTCTCCCGGTGGGGGCGGATGGTGACGGGCACTGATCGCTCTGCAGTATCCGGGCTCGTCATACGGGGTGTGGGCATGTCGATCGCCGGGACTCCCGAGGATATCAGGATAGACCCGGGCAGCGCCGGCAGCAACCGCCTCTCCGCACTCCTGCATGAGGAGATGCGCCGTGAGGGCCGGCGGCCGAGGGTGGTGCGCGAATCTGAGATGTTTGAGGTCAGCGTGACCGTTGAAGCCGGCAATCCCGGGTATACCGGAGAAGAGATGTACGTCGTGCTCGTGCCGCCTCCCATGCAGGCGGGCGTCTACCGGGTCCTGCTGAAAAAGATCCCTGACGGTCTTGCCCCGGGAGAACGCGCCGTCTGGCTGTTTGACGTCACCTGCCTGTCGGCAACGGTTGACACGGCGAATCTCACCGGCGAGGATGCGGCGTGGCTTGCGAACCTGACCGAAAACCCAGACCTGTACGCGTTTGGCGCAGTTGCATTCGTCAGGGATCAGCAGAACATATCGTCTGTACGGTCAGATCCCGTCATCTCCGTCAGGTCGTCGACCGATGCGCCGGGCAGCGTCTCCGGTCGTACTCTGCCGGAGTGGTACCGATCCCTGCAGGTGGAGAGCTCGACCCTGCCGATGCATACAACCCTGCACGGGGCCCGCGAGGCGGGTACCGCGCCGGATGAGATCGCGGGTGAGGCAGGCCTGCATCTCGAGCGGATCCGGCATATCGGAGAAGAGGATCTGATCGCCCTGCATGCAGCCCAGTCCCCTCCCTCCCCTGAACCGGGAGATGCACCCTCTGCCGCCGGTCTCCTTGCCGCAGCCCTTCAGAACGTCTTTGCAGCGATCCGGGAATTCCTGCAGGCGCTGATCATATCCCACGCACCCGGTTCCACGCCTGCAGGAGGCCGAAACAGCCGGTGAGCATCATATCGCCGAAGGCTGCTGCCTGATATGCGTCAGGCAGCAGCCTTCTCCTGTTCGGGCCGGTGGCCACGACGCCCTCGCCGGAAAGCGGCCGCCTGACCGCGGCACCATGCCCCCCTTCATCGAAGATATTCTTACCGGTCAGGCTGCCGTCCCGCAGCCTCCCGATATGGCGCTGCAGCCGCTCCCGATCCAGTGCGCCGGTATGGTGCTCGAAGATGCCGCAGATCTCCTCTCCCTGGATCGTGCAGCAGAGGGTATGCCCGTTCCCCGCATTGACCAGGACGATCCCCTTCTCTGCCCATGCCTTCACCCGGGGATCGCAGAGCGCCCCGATCAGAGCGGCGGGACCGGTATCAATCACCAGCGCGCCGGGTGCCTGCCGGCGCATCGCCTGCATCCGGGTCATTTCGAGCGGGGGCGGGTCGGCAATAAGTGAATAGAGGTTCCAGTCTCCTGCGTCCAGCCGCTCCTCTATCATCTCGAATCTGCGGATTCTGTTGCTCCGGTGGGGGGAGAACCCGTGATCCTGCACCGCCGCCGCAAGGGCGGCCGGATACTCCACCGCGAAGAGATCCAGCGCGGTTCGAAGCTCCCTCTCCATATAATCCGTGGTATGGATCTGCGCCGCACCGGGTGGGGCGCGGTCGGCGATCCGGACTCCCATGGCGCGGACCCGGGCGGGGTCGTCGTGTATGGTGGCGGTGGCCTCCTCCGTGGCTGTCACCTGCAGGCCGGCATCGAGATGCTCCCGGATCGCCGCGACGTTCGCACCGCCTCCCATCAGGTACCCCTCAAGGAAGACCGGCAGGCCGGCTCCCCGGGCGCGCCGGATCTGCTCCGCCACGACGACGGTCGGCGACGGAAGGATGCATCGCGTGCTGTTTTCGATGGGCCGGCCGGGAGCATACACAAGAACGTCCTGCGTTCCTCTGCCGACATCAATGGCAAGGAGAGGGATATCGATCGTCATTGCGTCCATACGTACCTGTCATGAGCTACAAAAAGGTTCTTCCCTGCCTGCGGCATGCCGGCATCTGAGCCGGAGGGATACAGAGGACGGTACGCCTCACGGCCCACGATCCCGGAAGCGAGATCCGGATAGAGGATGTCTCTATCCGGATCATCGGTTTCGGCCATATACCGGGTTTCGCATGAAACGAGATGAGCCCTCGAAGGCCACAAGCATACCGGATGGAAGCGGATGGTGACATTCACCATCCATTTTCACATGAAACCACACGATGCCCTGGGGCCACAGGCATACCGAATGAGGTGGGCGGTGCTGCTCACCACCCACTTTCATATAAAATCAAACCCGTTTCTGAAACAGAAGGCTCTTATCGCTCGAAAATGTTGCGCCCTCGAAAACGGTTTTCCACCGCCTATCCTCACGGGGGAGGGGGCGGGGGGGGGGGGGGGGGGGGGCGC
>JAHKLN010000045.1 GCA_020854755.1 Methanomicrobiaceae archaeon
CACCTACGTGCCCACGGTGAACACCAGCCACACCTGGGAGAACGTGACGCCGGGCGAGCACAACGTATCCGTCCAGCTCGTGAACAACGACCACACGCCATTGATCCCGCTCGTCTACGAGACAGTGAACGTGACGGTCGGGGAAGAAGCCGCCCCCACCGAGACACCCACGGAGGCCACACCGACGCCTGCCGAGCCATCCCCGGCAGCACCGGAGACGGTCACAGTCGACCTGGTGGCCGAGGGTATCGCCTTTGACACCGATACCATTACGGTGCCGGCCGGCGCCGAGGTCACCATGAACTTCGAGAACCGGGACCCCGGCATCCCCCATAACTTTGCGGCCTACATGACTCCCGCCGCGACCGATTCCATCTTTGTGGGGGAGATCATCACCGGTCCTGCGACCACGACCTACACCTTCACCGCACCGGAAGAGCCCGGCACCTACTTCTTCCGCTGCGACGCTCACCCGGCCCAGATGACCGGCGACTTCATCGTGGAGTGAATGGAGGAGGGACTATCCCCTCCCTCTCTTTGGGCGTGCGGCTGTATGCCAATCTGCCTGACGCACCAAGAAGATCATGCAATGGTTACCGTGCCTGAATTGCAATTCTTTTCCATATTAACTCTTTTCAATACGATCTTCCACTATGGCTGCACCTGGCGGTCTGTGCTCACACCACGTATGGGCTCTGCCGGTGCGTTAAAAGTTGGACAACAACAAGAGTTTTTCCCATGAAACCACATGAGTCCAGGGCCACAGGCATACAGCAGGAACATGGACGGAGGTGCTCACCACCTATTTGCATATAACACCGCGTATGAAGCCGTTTTACGGCCACAGGTGCAGCGAATAAAATTTCTTGAGCCTGCACCGATACGCAGTGTCCTGTCTTCGCAGACCATCCCGGTGTAGTGGACCGAGGGAGGTATCGTATCCTCAGGGGGTGGGACCGGGGGGAGGGGGAGACCCCCTCCCGGCCTTCTATGGGATGTCCCTCTCGGTCCACTGTCCGGGGATAGTCGGAGAAAACCGGACCCGGGATATCAATATCCGCTCAAGGATCTTTATCAGTTGCGCCTGTCGCCTGAAGGGCAACATGTGGGTTTATGTGGGTTTCATCTATACGCGGGTGGATAGAGGGCGAATGGTTTGTTAAAGGATAAGCCGGGTGATCGTTCCCGACAGGAAGGTATGCTTAAATGCGAGATTGATCACTCTGGCGAGTGCCACAGCGATGATGGGAGTCAAACGATGGTCCATGAACAGTTCACCGGACAGCATCGGCGGGTGGGAAGAGCTGCAGCCTGGGGGGTATCCCTCCTCCTGATAGCATACCTGGTTACGCTGATACTTGGCTTTCTCTCACTCGCCTCGCCCCTGGATCCGATCGGCGATCCTTATTTCTCCATCCTGGAGTTGCTTATTGTCATCATAGCGCCACTGATGGTCATTGTCATGATCGCAGTACACGCCTATGCTTCACCTGAGGGCAGGATGTATAGTCTTACGGCGCTTGCCTTCATGGTCATTCTCGCGGGGATTTCCTGCAGCGTCCACTTTGTTATCCTTACGGTTAGCCGCCAGATCGATGCTGGGGGATTCCCGTTGATAATCCTCTTCTTATCCTTCGAGTGGCCGTCTGTGGTGTATGCACTGGACATCCTTGCATGGGATGTTTTCTTTGCCCTCTCCATGCTCTTTGCCGCACCCGTCTTTTCGATGGGCCGACTGGAGAAGACTCTTCGGGTTCTTATGATTCTAAGCGGCGTACTGAGTCTCGCAGGATTGATCGGCGTACCGCTTGCCAACATGAATATCCGCAATATCGGGATTATCGGGTATGCGGGTATCTCTATCGTGGTGTTTCTCCTGCTGGGAATCGTGTTCGGACGTGCCCGCCGGATACCGGGAGAAGAAAGGTAGCATCAGGTTCTCAAAGCAGAAGGCAGCAATGACGTATGCCCCTCCCCTTCTCACACTCTGATGCACCCTGAATCAGTTTCTCCCGGTTAATTCCGGCGAGAATGA
Organism: Methanomicrobiaceae archaeon; assembly: GCA_020854755.1. Classification (GTDB taxonomy): domain Archaea; phylum Halobacteriota; class Methanomicrobia; order Methanomicrobiales; family Methanoculleaceae; genus JAHKLN01. Next base: position 2,036 of record JAHKLN010000045.1, read on the forward strand.
ATCCCCGTACCAGAAGCATATGCAGAGCGACGAATGTTGGATGCGAGAACCATGGCGATGTACTGCTCGACTATCCTATCAGGGTCCTCTATTCGAACCTTCTTCTTGAACGGATTGAGATCGAGAGAAATCGCCGAACCGTCGATCGGGGTCGTCCGATATGAAGCAATTCGGTTAAAAATGGAAAAGGTGAATCCGGTTACTTCCAGAGCCAGCCAATGATCCCCTTATCCTCTTTCTCCTTCTGCGCCAGCTGCTGGAGTCGGGTCTGCTGCTCTTCCATCTCCTGGAGTTGATCCTTGAGCATCTCCTTTACCTGCGCATCGCAGTCCTGACACCGGGTGATGAGCTGCTGCATCTCCTGAATCCGTTCCTGGTTCCGGATGGTCTCCTGCTCCAGTGTTCCCACGGCCTCTTCATCGCCTCCGACAAGGAAGCGGACAAACGCATTCCGACTCTCTATACGCTCTTCCGCCCGGATCTGGGCCTGGAGAGAATTGTTGAATTCTCGTGCATACTCTGATACCTGGGGACCGATTCCGCCCGGCCCTTCTCCAAGGAGCTCCCGGCTCTGGCTCTCGTTCGACAGGACATGTACGAACGCACTCACATTGCTGTACCGGGCGAGCACCCTCTGCCGCTCTGCAGGCAGTTCTGCCTGTTCCTGCAACTGCTCCTGTTTCCGTTCCTGGAGTCGTTGCTGGAGCCGGGTGGCGTCCATCGACTGTGTCCGATCCTGGAGACGCTCCTGTTCTCCCAGCTGTTCCTGTGTCCTGTTCTGGGCCTGTTCCGGCCCCTGCGCCTGGCTCTGAGTCTGATTCTGTACATCCTGAAGCGAATCCGGCCCCTGCGCCGGTGTCTGGTTCTGCAGTTGTTGTCCCATGCCGCCGCCGGGGTCGCCCGTAATCGCCGTAACACCCGTTACCCCCGTTGAAATCAGAATAAGAAAGACAAGAAGGATCGTTTTCATTTTCATTGTTGAACTCCTCCTGTTGATCATACGACTGTTTTATCCAAAGAGTATTTAAATTGGTTTGATGGGAAGAGTTCAGTATTCTTGCAGGATATCCGAATCCATCAGGTGAAACGCCACAGGCACCGGTATTATGCTTACCAGCGTTTAGTTCCTCCAAATCTTTCGGCCGTAAGGGTTTGTTGATAATGCCAGAACACAATGCAGATACTGGCCGTTTTCTTCCTCACGGTAGCATACACGGTTATGCTGGCCCCCGGACTGCTCTCGCTCAGGTCGCCGGAGGACACGATTGGATATCCGTCCTTTCCGTACTGGAACTGCCCCTCATCGCGATGGTCAGTGGCGTACTGAGTCTTGTGGGCGAACCGGTGTGTCGCCTGATGGCACAACGCCCCCATGAGATGAGGGACTCTGCGAGGACGACCGATGTCTGAACCCGACACCACCGCCACGCCATACCGGTAACCGATCCCAAACACAGAGATTGATAGCATATCCAACCGATCATCTGCAATTCTCATGAGGATATATCATGACCAGCATCGAAACGGATGTCAGGGAGATTAAGGAGAGAATCAGACCGCTCACTGAAAAGATCGAAGCTCTCCTCCATGAGAGGGAGACCCTCGCAATGATGAAACTCTCCAAGCGGTTGCTTTCTGCCTTCCTGGACGAGGAGCCCGACCTCTATACCGTCAGGGATGCCAGGGTCGTGTACCGATGAAGGGAAAGATCGTTCTGATACCGTTTCCCCCTCACCGATCTCACCGCGACGAAACTGCGCCCGGCGCTCGTCCTCCATGAGAGCGACCGCGATGTTGTCCTCGCCTTCATCTCGTCAAAAACTCACGAGAGAACGGGTTTCTCAGAAGTTATAGTAACCGCTTCAGAACGCGGATCTTTTGAAAAGCAGTCTAAAAGTCGACTCGGTGATCAGACTGGACAAGATCGCAACGATTCTCTAAGGCCTGATCGTCGGCGAACTTGGAGTACTGGATGACGACCTCAGAGCGGAGGTCAATGCAAAACTCGCCGCCCTGTTCAGACGCTGAACGGGGCGAAGGCGGATAAGGATATCCGATTGAAAGGGATAGATTGCTGGGGATAACCCCGCCAAACACGCGAGTCAGTACACACCGGAGAGCATCACCGCCCGCCAGAAAGGTTCTGGCGATGCCGCAGCAGAAATCGTCTTTTCGGAGCCGCGGCACACACGGGTCAGATCGATTAATAACGTAGTGCCACACGAAGGCAGGAAATTTGCTGTATGGGCATATTCAATCCATTTCGTCTGCATCAGGTTTAGATATCAGGAATACAGAAACGTATGCAACCGAATTATGGTTCCCTTACCGCTGCTGAAGAATTCACTGGCATTTAGGTTGATTCTCCTGATGGGAGCGGTAAGTCTTTTTGGCGACATCATCTATGAAGGCAGCCGGAGCGTTGCCGGGCCGTATCTTCTGTACCTCGGGGCTTCCGCGTTTGCTGTGGCTTTCACTGCCGGGTTTGGCGAATTTATCGGTTATGCAGTCCGGCTGGCATCCGGGTACGCTGCCGACCGGACGCGATCTTACTGGACCTTTGCGATCCTCGGCTACCTCATGATCGGTGCAATCCCCCTCCTCGTCTTTGCCCGTGCCTGGGAAGCAGCGGCCGTTCTCATCATTATTGAGCGGCTGGGAAAGGGGATTCGCTCTCCTGCAAAAGACACGATCCTCTCCCACGCCTCCCACCAGGTCGGCCGGGGATGGGGATTTGGCATCCATGAGGCGCTTGACCAGATCGGCGCAGTCCTGGGCCCCCTGATCTTTGCCGCATCGCTTGCGGTCACCGGAGTATACGAGGGAGGTTTCGCTCTCCTCGGCCTGCCGTTTATCCTGCTCATCGCAGCACTCTTCCTGGCATACCGTAATGTCCCGAGCCCTGTTCTCCTGGAAGAAGCAGGGCGCACCCAGCATTCCGTTGAATCCGATCGGCTGTCCCGCCTCATGCTTCCCTATGGCACATTCACTATCCTGACCATGGCAGGGTTTGCCGTCTTTCCGCTCATGGCGTATCATTTCTCGACGGCATCGATTGTTCCCGAGGTGCAGATACCGGTCTTTTACGCGATTGCCATGGCTGCCGATGCACTTTTTGCACTTGCCGTCGGCAGGCTCTATGATCGGAAGGGGGTCAGCGTTCTGGTCGTTGTACCGCTCGCAAGCATCCCTGTCACATTCCTGGCATTCTCCGGCGGGTATTATTTCGCACTTGCCGGTGCTATTCTCTGGGGGCTTTCCATGGGGGCACAGGAAACAATCCTCCGGGCGGCGCTTGCCGATCTCACATCAATCAGTACACGCGGCACCGCCTACGGCATTTTTAACGCCCTGTATGGCGGCGCATGGTTTGCAGGAAGCCTTGTGCTCGGGTGGCTCTATGAAATGAATCTTCTCCTCCTGATCGGGTATGCCGTTCTCATGCAGCTCGCCGCTCTCGGGGCGTTTGTGTGGCTCCAGAAGTCTGCACAGCCATCCCCGCATCCATAAAGTGGTTATCAAAAACCCTCGCCTTTCTGGAGTGTGATACTAACCCCGCCGCCCCGTTTCTGGACGATTATTCTCCTCATGATCTCTTGCCGTAGACCTTCAGGAAGACGCCGGGATTGCCAATCACGTTCTTTGGCAACAGTAACCCCGGCATTCGCCGGGTTCGCTGCCGCGACGGCTTTCAGGGCATAGTAGGCCGCCCCGAAGGCGTGCTGGGGGACGTGTGCGGTCGCCACCGCCTGGCCTGCGGCACGAGCCGCAAAGCAGGCAGCGTCGTTTCCCTTCGCATCGCGGGCGGCGGCATGGGCGGCGAGGGATGCCCCGCGTATCCCGGCCATCCTGGACACGCCTCTGCTGACCCACGTCCGGCACGTCTCGATGGCGTTTCGCGGCCGGTCGTCCTCAGGATATGCCCGCTCAAAGAACGGCAGCACCCGTTCGGCGCAGTCCGCAGCCCAGGCAGCCATCGATACCTGATCCTGTCTGCTGTATTTTTTCATGGATTTTTCATTATCCTCGATATGCTATCGGCAACGCCTCAGCTCTTCTGTAATCTGCCCAGGCTCCGTCTCACAGCCTGATTATTCCTTCTCTCTCGCCATATACCTTCTGCCGGTGGCCCACTCCTCGTGACCGTCCATCAGCATTCCTCCGCGCCTCTCTCCCGGCAATACCTTGAACCTCTAATTTCCCGGGTATCGTTGCTGATATCCCGGAATGCCGGGATATTGGATTTTATCTAATGCGGTATATAAATCCGGACAGCCCCGTAACACAACCTTTTTCTCTACTGGAGTCATGGCGAGGAAACCAGATCGAATGGAGAGGAGATGTGACATGCAGCCAATAGACGCAACCGTGCAGTACCCGGTTGTTATCACACCGAAACTTGAGGAGTGCAGGAATTTTTATGCCAAATACTTCGGTTTTGAGATCGTCTTTGAGGCCGACTGGTATATACAGCTGAAGCATCCAAACGGCATTGAGCTGGGATTTATGAAACCGAACCTCGCAAACCAGCCCGCATTTCTTCACGATGGGTATAACGGAAAAGGCGTCATCATCACCTATGACGTGGAAAATGTCGGAACAGAGTATGAGAAGGCACAGGAGAGAGAGGGCATTAAGATCGTATTCCCGTATACCGAGGAAGAATGGGGGCAGAAACACTTTATCCTCGAAGATCCGGCCGGCATGTTCGTGGATATTGTCCAGCAACTTTCAGAAAAGTAATGCCCCGCCCTGTGCTGATTGTATGATTGCCGTTTCCGACCGAAATCCATTTCACCCCATACATCGTGGAGGAGGTGAGGAAGTCTCGTGGAACCGGTTGATAAGGAGGCTATTTACAGGGAAGCGCTCCAGCTGCATGAACGGCATCGGGGAAAACTGAAGATTCACTCCAAAGTCCCCCTTGAGAACCGGCGGGATATCTCCCGCGCCTACACCCCGGGAGTCGCGGAAGTATGCCGGGCTATCCAGAAAGACAGGAATCTCGCCTACCGGTATACCCTCAAGGGAAATTCGGTGGCCATTATCACGGATGGATCTGCCGTTCTGGGTCTGGGGAA
>JAHKLN010000102.1 GCA_020854755.1 Methanomicrobiaceae archaeon
CCCGTGAGGATAGCCTGAGGAAAGCCGTGTACGGAGGCGCAAAAGTATTGACCGCAAAGATCCATCCATTGCAGAATCCGGCTTGATTTTCATAGGAAACCGCATATGAGCCCCCCCGGGAGGGGCCACAGGCGCAAATGATGAAAATCCATGAGTTTTCTGGAGCATCACGGATCCGGTACCTCCCGGGTCTCCCGGTATAGTGGACCGAGGGGGACATCCCAACAGGGGGTGGGGGCCGGGGAGGGGGTTTCCCCCTCCCCGGAAATCCCTCCCCGGGAGGAGAGCCGATGGGTATCCGTGCACGGGATCGGAACGCTGAAGTCATGGAACACGCAGCAGCGGCCTCGGGCGGGATCGGTTGCTTCGATCTCTTTTGCTCCTGGATTGCCGTGCAATCGATCTGAAATGCACGTGTTGCCGGGAACGCATCTGCATGGTCAGTTCTAAAATCCGGCGCTCCTTCAGCCCCGGAAATCCTGATGACCGGAAAGGGATTGACATAAATGGGTACAGGAGCATTTTATATGCAGTACGGGGATGATTATCGTGCCGGGTTCAAATAGACTGGGATTTAGTAAAGGTGACGAACGGACGATCTACATCGGGCATCATGCAGGAAGGGCCGCCTGGCTGTTTACGATGGTCGTCCTGCTGATCTGGTCGATCCACGGCATATGGCGCACGGGCACCCTGTCGTTTCAATTCGTCGTGTTATCGGGCTCTCTGGCTGTTTTCTGGTTTTCGTACCTGCACTTCGAAAAAAGAGCCGGGAGACCGGTGGAAAACAGGCTTGAGGAGATGCGGCAGGCACGCAACCTTACCCGGGAAGATCTGGCCCGGGCCCTGGGTGTAACCCGGGAGACGATCATCGCCATCGAAGAAAACCGGTACAATCCGAGCCTCGAGCTGGCGATACACCTGGCACGAGTCCTCGGCACCTCTGTCGAGGATCTCTTTGCGCCCCGGCCAGAAGATACCGATCAGCCGGAAAGCGCACTGCAATGAGGGGAACTCGAGAATCGTTCCTGCATGCAGAGCAGGGCAATGCTCTGCCCCTCTACCCTGCGGGAAAACACCGGCCGGATGGCGAAGCGAAAACTGGTCGGAGGATCGCCTCCTCATGGCCGCAGGCCGCGGGACGCCTCCCGGGCATGGGGAAGGAGAAGCGGCTGCATCGGCCGGTCAGCCGATATAGTTCAGCTCTTCGCGTGTCTTTGACTCTTCGGCCTCGCGGAGCTTTGCGATGATATGCTCCATCTCGGCCGCCCGCTCCTGCAGGGTGGTGTGATCGATATCGATCTCAAGCAGCTGGCAGAGCACCCGGAGCAGGCTGTTCGCGCTCTTCGGGTCGACGATGTAGCCCGACGTCTCCCCCATCAGGCAGACCCCCTCGATCCCCCGCTGGGCGCCGAGCCCGAGCAGCAGCCCCGCCGCCCCGACGATCATGCCGCCCGTCTCCGGGTGCTCAAAGACTGCGCCCGCCGCCTCGACCTCGGGCCTGATATGCTCCATATTCACCGCACTGAGCACGCGGCAGGTATCGACCAGGTGGCCGACGCCGTACCCGCCGAGCGTATAGATGCGCTGCACGCCGAGATGCTCGGCGACATCCAGGTAGCACTCGGCCAGGACATAATGCCCGTCCGGGGTGGCGCTCTGGTAGTCGCCGATCAGGAAGAGGAGGGGCGGATCCCCGTCGTAGCGGTAGATCTCGTTATTGACCAGATGGGCGACGCCCTTTTCGTCGATGACCACGTGCGGCGGGAAGTGGAGGGAGTGGATCTCTGCAATCTTCTCGGCGCCGAGTTCGCAGATGATATGCTCGGCGACGAGCTTCCCGACCTGTCCGATGCCGGGCAGCCCTTCGATGAGTATCGGTGCCTCGTTGTTGTCTTCCGTAAAAAAATGCACTGTTACTTGTTCCATTCTCGAATCACCCTTCGATATGCTCCGTATCTGTCCTGCGGCGAGAACCGTGCGGGGTGTGCGGGCCGGGTCTCGCGCCCGCAGACCGGGCAGACGAGCGAGAGTGTATACGTCCGGTCGAACGTGCAGCGTCTGATGCGGCCGCTCATGGCAGTTACCCGGACTTCTGCTTCCTCACGAACTTACCGGTGCCGCCCGCCCGCTCGACCACGCCGATCGCTGCCGCCGCCGCCTTCTCGATCGTCTTCTCGGCCAGCTTATAATCAGGGGCCGTCACCTTGATCCGGTATCGCGGTGCGCCGATGTAGTTGAGCTCGATATCGACATCGTCGGTCTTCGGCTGGGCGCTCCGGAGCGCCCGGCGGATCACGTTCACGCCGTCGGGTTTTGCCGATGTCAGGATCAGGTGACCGGTGATGGTCACCCGGGATATCTTGACATTCTCGCGGGCAACATGCAACAGGGACTCTTCGACCGGTCGTGCAAACCCGAACTTCTCGAGTGCGGCGCCGCTGCTATTGACAATATCCTCAAACGCCGGGTATAGCAGCCCGTATTCGCGATAAAATGCGTTCTCTATGGTCTCCGGGCTCTCACCCGTCTCCTCGGCGACGAATCCGATCCACTTGATCGCCTTCTGCTCGTTCTTCCACTCGTGAATCTTCTCGCGTCGCTGGTGTTCGTTCACGTCCTTTAACGAGAGATCGATATGGCCGCGGGCGGGATCGACGTTCAGGACTTTGCAGACGACCTTCTGGCCTTCACGAACATAGTCGCGGATATATTTGATCCAGCCACGGGCTATCTCGGAGATGGGGATGAGCCCCTGCCGGTCCCGGTATTCATCAAGCCGGACGAATGCTGCAAAGTCCTTCACGTCTACAACGGTGCACACCACGAGTTCGCCTTCTTCGGGCCACTCTCTCTCATGCATGGCTATGTCACTTGAGCTCTGCCAGTATCTCGGCCTTGATATTCGCTTTTCCGCCGGTCGGTTCCGAGAGCAGATGTCCGCAGACCGTGCACGCCACGACGGTGCTCGCCTTCTCAAAGACGATCTGCTCGTTCTCGCAGTCCGGGCATTTCACCCGGAAAAATCTCGTCCTGTTTTCCCTGTTCAACCGTACCATGCCTACCGCTCCGTCAGCTCGAATTTGCTTACTCTGAATCCCTCTCGCAGGTGCGCCTTTCCGCAGACGGTGCAGCGATACCTGATATTGACCTTCTTCGTCGGCTTATCGCCGCCCGGTACCTTGCTGAACTTGCCCATGTTGCCGACGCCGCCTCTGCGCGCCTTCTGACGGTCGATCCAGTTGAAGTGGCGCACCTTGCCCCTCTTCACCCGCTCGACCTCATGGACTTCATGCCTTCTGCAGAATGGGCAGTATGTCCTGAATTTTGATGGCATCTTCATGATATGAGCCCCTGTTGCATTGATATAAAGTACCTATATTACTTGTTAAGCCTAATATTTAAGGCTATGTTGCGCTCGTAGAGCACTTCCGCATTTTTCCGGGGGATGGTGACGATATCTCCCCGCTGCAGATCATATATCCGGCCGTTGACCCCCATGAACGAGTCCATATCGCTCAGGATCCGGGCAAGGGCAAGGGGCATAGGAACGGGTTCGTCGGATGTCTCTGACAGTTCGGGCAGATCGCCTTCCTCCGCCGCCTCCTCGCGGGGGGCTCCCGCACCCTGCCTTTCGGCAAGGAGCAGCTCCCGCCGGCAGCGCTCGATTGTGTCCACGATCTCCCGGTACAGCTCCCGTTCGGGCGGCAGCAGCCTCCGGATCTCTTCCCTGTCAACATGCGACCCCTCCATCTGCTGCATGGCAAGCCCGAGGATCCTGCGTGTGCGGAGCTGGAAGACGTCCTGGATCGCCTCCCTGATGCTCCCGATCTCCTCGATGATCAGGCTGCCTGATCGGGTTTCCAGGGGGTTTGTGATCGCGTAGTAATCGTCCTTCAGCTTCCGGAGGTGGCGGTCGGTATCTTCGAACAGGTGGGGCGGGATCTCCGAGATCTTGCCGCTCCGGTGCATCTCCAGAATGATCATGCGGAGCTTCTCAAGATCCATCATCCTCCGCCCCCTGCAATCTCCGCCATGCCGCGGCAGCAGACAAATACCGCGAGCGCTTCTGGCACCCGGTTCACGCCTTTTGTGAGGCGGTAGGCGTTTCCAAGGATGGGCATGGTCAGGGCCGCCCGCATATCGACCTTCCGCTCCCGCGTCCCGAAGACCACGGCGTCCACCAGCGGATCGAACTCAGGGAGATCTTTTACTGCAAGAGGCGCCGCCCGGAGGCCGCTGCCGCCGTGCAGCGACGTCGGCATCCGGATCAGCCTCCTGGTATCGGTCGTGACGGGCTCATCCGCCCTGGCCGCCTGCTCCCTCACCCGGTCGGCGAGATCCCCCTCCTCCGCCGCAACGATCGCCCGCAGCATCCGGTTATGGGAGAGCCCCTCCGTCCGGTACTCCTGCAGGTGCATGAGCAGGGGCTCGATGCCATCGAGAAATCCGCTGGCGGTCTTTTCGCCGATCCGCTCAAAACCGGTGAGGTAACGCATCGCATCGCCCCGCTCAAGGCCGGAGAGCCAGAGGAGGTGCTCGCGGAGGGCGTCGATGTACCGCCGCTGCCACCCCCCGGGCATACCCGGCCGGGCGGAGAGCATCACGCCCGGATCGATCCCGGTGCCGCAGACGTAATCGATCACCTCCCGCCTCTCCTGGCTGCCCCATTCCCGGATCGCAATGTCCCTGACATGGATATGGTAGCCGCGGCCTCCGGAGAAGACGACCGATACATCGCGATGGCGGAATCCGAGCTCGTCAGTCAGCATACCGATCAGCTTGATCGTCTCTTCCTGCACCCGTTTGAGCATGTCGGTATAGCTCCCCCGCATGATATGGTCGGCGTCCAGATCGAAGATCAGGTCCGCACCGGTCCAGAACTTCTCGCCCATCGTCGGTGCGCCCGGCATCTCATAGTATGCGGTCGAGTAGTAGACATGGGCAGGCACCATGCTCCGGATATAACTCCGGAGCTCGCGCCCGTCCGCGAAGGCCATGTGCCGCCGCATCCTGACCTCCGACGAGGCGTCGAAGAAGATAAATCCCCATTCACGCTGCGAAAGGGCGGACGGCTCGCTGAGATAGCCTTTCTCATAATACTCGGTGAACCTCTGCTTGAGAAATTCGAGCGTTGCGGGCCTCATACCAGACTCTTGATCATATATGCCCCCTCTCGTTGATATCCCTGTTTCCTGTAGTAAGGCCGGACCCCGATACCGCTCAGGATCGCAAGCCGCCGGTAGCCGGAGCCGGCCGCTATCGCTTCGGCTCTCGAGAGGAGCAGGTTGCCGTACCTGCGGTGCTGCCACTCCTCGCCCGTCGCCGCTCCGCCTATCGGCACCACGCTGCCGTAGACGTGCAGTTCGCGCAGGAGCGCCGCATCCGCAACCTCGGTGCAATACGGGCGGGCGGGAAACCTGAGCCGTGCAAATCCGATAAGCACCTCGTCCGTGCCTGCCGATATGAAATGCTCCGTCCCGCCGCAGCTCGCATACGTCAGCACCGAGATCGACGGCGCAGCGGGTTCCGGCATCCTTCCCACCTCCCGGCAGCGGATGCAGCGGCAGGAGAGCCCCCGCTCACGGAGGCGCTGCCCGGCAAGCTGGCGGAAGTTGCTGTGCCGCGAGCCCGCCACGATCAGCTTTGCAGGAATATCGCGCTGGATCCGCTGGAGGCGGACATACTCGGGGAGGAGGGATTTTGCGTCGGCGATGAGATCGATCAGCTCCTCCTCGTCGTAGGGGCGGTACTCGCCGCGCTCATAGAGTGCTTCTATCTCTGATCCCGGCGTGACCAGGGTGGGATAGATCTTCAGGAAATCGGGCCTGAACCGGGGATCCGAGAAGAGCTCCGCAAACATCCGGCGATCCTCCGCGATGCTGCTCCCCGGCAGGTTCGGCATCATATGAAACCCGACCTTGATCCCGGCGTCCCGGAGCAGGCAGTTCGCCTCCACGGTATCGGCCACCGTGGCTCCGCGCCGGTTGTACGCCAGGATCGAATCGTCCAGGTGCTGCACGCCGATCTCGACCTTTGTTACGCCCATCGCAAGCATCCGGTCGATATGCTCCCGCCGGCACCAGTCGGGCCTGGTCTCGAAGGTGATCGCGACGCACCTCACGCCGGCACGCTCGTTTGCGGCGGCGATCGCCTCAAGATCCTCCTCTCCCGGCGCAGGCGGCAGCCCGGCACGGGGAAAGTCGTTCATCGCGGAGATGCAGGAGGCCACGAACCAGCGCTGGTAGTCGAGCGGCCGGGCCGTCATGGTGCCGCCCATCACGATCAGCTCCACCTTGTCGATATGGTGGCCGAGCACCAGGAACTGTTCCAGCCGGGCCTGCACCTGCCGGTAGGGGTCGTATTCGTGCTCCCGTGCCCGCAGCGCGGCAGGCTCCTCGCCGGTATAGCTCTGGGGGGACTTGAACGGATGCGCCGGCCCTCCCGGGCAGGGGAGGCAGATGCCGTGCGGGCAGGGTGCGGGGGAGGTCATCACGGCGACCGGTGCAACCCCGGAGATCGTCCGCGTGGGTTTGACCTGCAGGATCCGCCTGAGCCGCTCCCGCTCTTCGGGGCGCGCGGCGGCCAGGATTTCGGAGTTTTTCGGGATATCTACGCGGTGGGCGCGGGAGACCTCGAGCTTGATGCGCTGCACGTCGACCGATTCCGGGCCGGCAGAAAAGATACGGGAGATGATCTCCCGACGGATATTGGTATCCATGACGCGTTACTTGATGGCGACCCTCTCAGAGTGTGCCTCCGGGCGGTAACCGATGAGCGGATTGTGTTTTTCCCTGATGTGCTGGACAATTTCCTCTCCCAGCGTCAGGATGGCTTTCTTGTGGGAAATCTTGTTTTTATGGATATGAACGGGAGAAATGAGCAGTGAATCGTATCGTCCGGTCAGTATGTCATCACCGATGGTGTTCTCATAGTACTTCTTGACATGAACAAGCAGCATGTGTAAATGGAGTAACTCTTCCTTCTGCAAACGATCACCTTTTCCTCGGAAAATACTACTGTTCGTTGGTAAATATAATTTATTGGTGATCTTTATATGGAACTTGCTCAGGCGAGCGGCGCGCTCCTTGGATTGGCCGTAGGGGACGCAATGGGTGCGCCCCTCGAGGGGCTTCCCCCTCCCCGCCGCAGAGTGACCGAAATGGAAGGAGGAGGGCTCAATACCGTCCGCCCGGGCCAGTACACCGACGATACGCTCCAGACGTGCGCCCTTGCGCGGTCGCTGATCGTCTGCCGGGGCTACAGTGCGGAGGACGTGCTCCTGCGGCTTGCGGCAGGGTATCGGCGGCAGCCTCGATTCTATGGCCCTACCGCCCGGGCGGCCTTCGCCCTCGTCGGGCAGGGGTATGGTCCGGAAGATGCCGCCCGCATCGTGCATAGCAGAAACAGGGGGAGCAGGAGCAACGGAAGCGTGATGCGTGGCCTGCCGCTCGGCATCTTCTACCGCCCGCACCGGGTGGGGGAGGTGAGCCGGGCATGCTCCCGCCTGACGCACTTCGATCCCGTGGCCGGGGAATGCTCGGCGTTCGTGAACCGGATGGCGAGCGAGCTCTGCCGCGGGCGCACCACGCGGGCGGCATACCATCATGCGCTGACCGAATGCCGGGACCGGGAGGTCTTCGCCGTCCTCTCGGCATACGACGAGTTCGAATTGAGGCCCACGCTCGATGCCGTGCAGAGCACCCACTGCGCCCTCGCCGTCTTCATGAACGCGCCGTCGTATGAAGAGGCCGTCCTTGCGGCGATCAACCTGGGAGGCGATGCCGACACCGTCGGGGCGATCACCGGGGGGCTTGCCGGGGCTGCATGGGGGATTGCCGCCATTCCCCGCCGGTGGCTCCTGGCCCTGCAGGATGCAGAAAAGCTGCACCTGCTCTCCCGGCAGCTCTGGGCGGTGAGCCAGTGGTGACGGCAGGCGATCAGGCGGGGCGCAACTCGACCAGTTTCAGCACCCTGCCGCGTTCGCAGATGTCGGGAGCGTTGCCGAGGATCTCCCCCACGATGTACTTCTCCCCCTCGATGATGCCCTCCGGGTGGCAGAGCTCGTAGCTCCGGCAGTAGGTCTTGTTGCAGGTGTACTCGTACTGGATCTTCGAGTTGACGATCGCCCGATCGGCGGGGACCAGGGCGGTGATCGGGGATTCGATCACCTCGACCGCGCAGGCAGAATCTATATGCACCAGGCACTCGTGCCGTGTCTGGGGGCGGACGTTTACAATGCGGTATTTCTTGCCGGGCTGCAGGTTGTGGCAGACCTTGCGCACCTTGCAGGCCTCGCATTCGCTGATCTCGCCCTCGTAGATGAATTCAAGGCCGGGCTTCGCCATCAGCGCCCCGACCAGCGTGACCTTTGGTTTCTTCGTCGTCATGGCGGACTACTCCCGGTACAGCATCCTGATCAGTTCCTCCGCCGACTCCCTGGTGAGCCCCATATCCAGAATCGTGAAGCGTTCGGGCCGGATCGTCTTTGCCGCAAGCAGGGCTTCGACCGCCGTCGCATCGTCGATCCCGATCTCCTTCGGGGTGGTCGGCGCCCCGATCTTTTCAAGCGAGGTCCGGATCCCCCTCCAGTCTCCTCCGTGGAGGTACATCGTGATGATGGCCCCGATGCCGCACTTCTCCCCGTGAAGCCCCTTCCCGGGCGCCAGGCGATCGAGCGCGTGCCCGAACTTATGCTCGCCGCCGCTTGCCGGGCGCGACGACCCCGCGATGCTCATCGCCACTCCCGAGGACACGAGCGCCTTCGTGACGATCCAGGCGGAGTTTTCGCTGTGGGGCTTGATCAGGTCGGCGTTCTTCACCAGGATCTCGGCCGTCATCTTCGAGAGCGTCAGGGCGTACTCGGAGAGCGGCTCTCCCCGGATGCGGTGGGAGAGCTCCCAGTCCAGGATCGCCGTGTAGTTCGCGATGATATCGGCGCATCCCGATGCGAGCAGCCGGTGCGGCGCCGCCGCGATGATCCCGGTATCTGCCACGACGGCGATCGGGGGATGGGCGCTCAGCGATATATTCCCGTCGACCGTCGGTACCGACGCCCGTGCCGATGCGATGCCGTCGTGGGATGCCGCGGTCGGCACGCTGATGAACTGGAGGTCGGTGTTGAAGGAGGCGATCTTTGCCGTGTCGATCATCCTCCCTCCCCCGACCCCTATTAAGAAGTCGACATCCGCTGCAGCCCCCTCCACCTGCTTGATCGTCTCGAGCGAGATCTCCCGGGCGCGGAAGGTGTGGATATCGTAGGCGTCGGCGAGGAGGCGGGTGACGCGTTCTCCTGCCACCTCCTGTGTCCTGTCCCCGGATATGATGAGGACCGATCTACCGAGCCCCAGATCGTCGCAGACTGCCGGGATCTGTGCGATGACGTCGTGCCCGATCACGACGTCGCGCGGCAGCTGCATCCATTTGGACTTGTCAAAAACCTTGCTTCTGAGTAGATTTATACTATCCGGGCTCATTTAGATCAGTAATGATTAGTGGCTTCATATACAAATACTACATCGATCCCATACGCTACGGGCAGCCCTATACGCTGGTCGATACGCTTACGTATGCGCTCATTCTCATCGTTTCGGTATATGCGGTCTACAGGTGGCTCAGGCGTTCGGGCATCGCGATAGACGCGTCCTTTATCGCCGCAACGCTGCCGTATGTCGTCTTCGGCGGGCTGCTCCGGGTGGTCGAAGACACCGGTGTCATTGCGTCGCCGTTGCGGTACCTGCTGATCACGCCGCTGATCTTCTTTGTGATCTTGCTCTGCGCGGTCGTCTTCCTCGTCGCCGGCAGGCTGCTTGAAAAAAGGGGGGCCGTCTCCCGGTACAGCCTGGTGTACGGGGGCGGCGGGGCGGCCCTCTGCGTGCTTGCCGGAGCGGTACTCGTCGCGTTCGGCCTGCAGGAGACGCAGATCCATATCGGCGTGCTCGCCGTCATCCTGGGTATGGCTGCGGCCAGCACCTGTGCGGTCAGGGTGTTTGCCGTCCGCGGCCTGAAATGGGGGTATGCGTCCGATCCCCTCTATGCCCTGCTGATCTTCGGGCATATGCTGGACGCGAGCGCGACGAGCTACGGCATCGATATCCACCCGCTCGGCTACGTGGAGCAGCACGTGGTGGGCGGGCATTTGATCGACCTGACCGGGACCGCATTCTCGATGTTTCTCTTAAAGCTCGCGGTGATCATCCCGGGCATTTATATCCTCGAAGCCTACAGGAGAGAAGGAAACCTGGAACTCTGGCACCTCATCCTGCTTGCCATGATCGTCGTCGGCCTGGCACCGGGAATACGGGGTATGGTCCGGATGGTGCTCTATGTATAGGAAAGAACTGCTCCGCCCTCTGGCCGTCGCCGTCATCGTATTCGCCGTGGCGCTCGGCATCGGCATCGGGGCGGTCCGCCTCGAGCCCGCTCTCGGAGAGGAACTGCTCGATCTCTTCCGCGACCAGGTGGCAGGCATCGTCACAGACGCAAACCCGCTCTCCCTCGCGGTCAATATCTTCTTAAACAACCTCGGTGCCTGCATCCTGCTCTTCCTCGGGGGCGCCTCCTTCGGCATCCTCACCGGCATCATCCTGGGGGCAAACGGCATCCTTATCGGTGCCGTCCTGGAGCTTGTGCGGCAGCAGCAGGGGCTGTTCTTCGTTGCCGCCGCCATCCTGCCGCACGGCATCTTCGAGATACCCGGGTTCCTCATTGCCGGCGCACTCGGTCTGCACCTCGGGCGGGCGCTTCTGCTCGAGTTGCAGGGGCTCGAGGATGCCGCAGACACCGCACGCCGTCTTGGTCGGTACTTCGTCAGGCTGGTCGTCCCGCTCCTTCTGGTGGCAGCGGGTACAGAGGCATTTATTACGCCTGCCCTCCTAAATTTACTAATTTGATCGATGATCGAGGTGCGAGGCCGATGGAAGAAGATACAGGGGCACTTCCGCTAAAAGACGACTTCAGCAGGTGGTATAACGAAATACTCTGGCGTGCGGAGATCATGGACGTGCGCTACCCGGTCAAGGGGCTGTACGTCTGGTACCCCCATGGGTTTGCCATCAGGAAGCGGGCATACCAGATACTCCGGGAGCTGCTCGACCGCGACCACCAGGAGACGCTCTTTCCCCTGCTTGTGCCGGAGAACGAGTTCATGAAGGAGGCCGAGCACATCAGGGGGTTCGAGAACGAGGTCTACTGGGTCACCCACGGCGGCCGGAACCGGCTGGACGTGCCGCTCGCGCTCCGCCCGACGAGCGAGACCGCCATCTACCCCATGTACGCGCTCTGGATCCGCTCCCATGCCGATCTCCCGCTGAAACTGTACCAGGTCGTCAACACCTTCCGCTACGAGACGAAGCATACCCGCCCGCTCATCCGCCTCCGGGAGATCACCTCGTTCAAAGAGGCCCATACCGCCCATGCAACCTGGGAGGAGGCGGAGCGGCAGGTGCAGGCGGCGGTCGAGCTGTACCGGGAGTTCTACCGGCAGCTCGGCATCCCGGTCATCGTCTCGCGCCGCCCGGAATGGGATAAGTTCCCGGGCGCGGACTACACCATGGCGGTCGACACCGTCATGCCGGACGGCAAGACGCTGCAGATCGGCACCGTGCACCACCTGGGCAGCAACTTCTCAAAGACCTACGATATCACCTACGAGGACGCAAACGGCGAGCAGCAGTACGTCCACCAGACCTGCTACGGGATCTCCGAGCGGTCGATCGCCGCGCTGATCAGCGTCCACGGCGACGATCGCGGCCTCGTCCTCCCGCCGGCGGCGGCACCGCTGGAGGCGGTCATCGTGCCGATCCTCATCGGGAAGCGGGGGCAGGAGGTGCTCGCCGCCGCAGAAGCCCTTCTCTGCGACCTGCAGGACGCCGGGTACCGGGTGCATCTGGACACGCGGGATATCCGCCCGGGTGCGAAGTACTATTACTGGGAGCTGCGGGGTGTCCCGGTCAGGCTCGAGATCGGGCCGCGCGACATCGACGCCGGCGCCGTGGTCGCCGTCACCCGGCTCGGCGGACGCACGACGATCGGGAGGGGGAAGGTGGTCGAGGGCGTCCGCTCCGTCCTTGACCGGTTCGCCGACGAGATCCGCACCCGGGCGGATCAGGAGATGGCCCGGCGGATTCGGATCGTCGATTCCATGGAAGAGGCGGCAGAGGCGGTGCGGTCGGGGGTCGCGGTCCTCTCGTGGTGCGGTTCGCCCGGCTGCGCAGGATCCATAGAGGAGACGACAGACGCAAGCATACTCGGATCGGGCAGCAGATCGCCGCATATCACCCTGGCGGATCAGCCCTGCATCGTCTGCGGCGAACCGGGCACGACCACCCTGATCGCACGGACGTACTGATCGGGGGCGTCACGGAGACGTTCCGGATGGCGGGGGAGGCCGCATCAGGCGGGAGGCGCACCCGGCGATCATCGATGAACCGGGTGCGGGCACCCCGGTTCCGGCTGTTTCCCTTTCTGTCGCGTTCCAGTGGATCGGGAGAAGCATCCCGGCGGGGATGGCGCCTCCCTCATGAGGCGATAGGCAGAAAAGCCGTACACGGTAGTGCATCGGGTCGAGCGGCGGAAACGTTCGATGCACGGCCCCTGATCGAAGACATCTCAAGAAATTGCATGATTCTCTCACCGGTCGGCGGCACCGCTCTTCTGCATGTACGCACTCCCGGTCTGGATGCCCGTGCCGATCAGCGGGGAGTGCAGTGCGGCAATGCCGGGTATGGCTGACATGGTGAATGGAAAAAAGGCTGTCATCCGGTTCCGGTTATTCAGCCCGAAGAAACGGTATTGTGGGGGTACCGCCGGTCTGCGGGCCGAAACAGACCATCCCCGTCAGCAGGCAGTGCAGATATACCGCTTCACGTAATCCTGCCGACCCAGACACCCGGCAATCACCGACTTTCCGCCCCTGAAAAAAATACGACCGCATTTTGAGCAGCGTTTCGGGATCAGCCGCTCCCAATATGACATCCGGGTCTCGAGCTCGTACTGCAGCATCCCGATCTCCCTGAGATCGCAGGTGCATCCCTCTTCATACCGGCTGAGCATCTGCATGACGTTGAGGGGGTTCACCCCCAGATCGTCAAACCGCTTGAACATGAAGTAGGTAAAGATCATCCAACCGAGATCCGAACGCTCAAGCGTCTCGTCAAACTCACTGCATACCTCTCCGTCGTCGTCAAGAGAGTATCCGCAGAGCGGACAGCGCCCGCCGACCAGCTCGTCTAGGTAGACCACCTCGTGGCAGCTGGGGCAGGTCGTGTGGGGGGTGTGCATCCGTGATGTCATGTTAGCGTATGCCTCGTATCGCCGGATCGGCATCCCTGCCCGGGGCGTCGGCAGTCCGGATTGCCGTCACCGGCAGCATCTGTTGCGGTACCATGGTTGTGTCTTCCTCAATACTTCATCCGTGATGGCTCTTATATATGTCGTACGCGGACTGCACGGCATACCGTCCATTGCCCGCATTGCCTTCGTAAAACGGCAATCGCGCTTAGATGCCGGCCCCGCTTCTGCCGCGGGCGGTATAAGCCGGTATCTGTCTTCGCTGCGCAGGGAGACCGCTTCCTCTACCGGCAGGGAGTAGTGATGCGCTTCTTGAACTTATGTGAATCGAATTGATCCTGCGTCTGCCCGGATGGATACCTTTTATAGGGAGGCAGCGCACCTCCGCTCATGCAGCCCGGGAGATCGGATGTCTATGTCATCAGCGCGGCGGACAGGCGTGCGGGCATAGCATCGCTCTTCGACGAATTGCCGGGGCGGCCTTTTGCCGGGCGGGAGGTCTCGCTGAAGGCGAACTACAACAGCAGCGACCCATATCCCGCATCAACGCACCCCGATACGCTTGCCGCCATCGTCGACGCCCTCCGGGCGGCCGGTGCCGGCCCGATCACACTCGCGGAGCGGAGCGGCATGGGGGTCACGCAGACGGTCCTGCGGGAGAGGGGCGTGCTCGATCTCGCGGAACGGCTGGGCTTTTCGGTGCTGGATCTCGATCGCCTGCCTGCGGAGGGCTGGGTCGAGATCCGGCACGCGGATCTGCACTGGGACCGGGGATTTTATATTGCTGGGCTCTTCCGGGAAGGGGCGGCGGTCGTCCAGACCTGCTGCCTCAAGACGCACCGGTTCGGCGGGCACTTCACCATGTCATTGAAGAACTCGGTCGGGCTTGTGGCACGGATCGATCCGCTCGGCCACTACAACTACATGGCGGAGCTGCACGCATCCCCGCACCAGCGGCTGATGATCGCCGAGATCAACCGTTTTTATCCGGTCGACCTCGTGATCATGGACGCAGCGGAGGCCTTCGTCACCGGAGGGCCGGAACGCGGAGAGGTGGTGCAGCCCGCCCTCCTCATCGCAGGAAGGGATCGGGTGGCGATCGACGCGGTCGGGGTTGCCCTGCTCCGCTCCTACGGATCCACCCCGGCGGTGATGAAGGGGCGCATCTTTGCGATGGAGCAGATCGCCCGGGCGGCGGAGCTGGGCGTCGGCGCCCTTTCCGCGGCCGATATCAGGGTCATCTCGCTGGATGACGCGAGCCGGGAGGCGGCCGCCGAGATAGAGGTGCTGCTCGACGAGCAGGGGTGAGCCGCCGGGTCAGGGGATCGGATCGAGGAGGATCACGATCCCGATCCCGATCAGGATCAGCCCGCCGACGATCTCGAGCCGCCGTGCCCTGAATGCCCGCCCGACCCGGCTCCCGATCACGACGCCGGCGGCAGATATGCAGAAAGTGGTGACGCCGATGATGAGTGCGGGCACCAGGATGGCGGCCCCGATGACGGCGAGGGAAGCGCCGACCGCCAGCGCATCGATGCTCGTGGCAACCGAGAGCGCAAGCAGCAGGGAGAGGGTGAGCGCGTTGAACACCTCCTCCCCTCCGGTCAGCGATTCGTAGATCATCCTGCCCCCCGCAAAGCCCAGCAGGATAAAGGCGATCCATGGAGCAAAACCGGCGACATAACCGCTCACGGCAGCGCCCCCGAGCCAGCCCAGCACCGGCATGCCTGCCTGAAACCCGCCGAAGAACGTCCCGAGCGTGAGCGCATGCCGCATGCGATCCTGCCGGGCCGAGACCCCGCCCGCGACCGAGACGGCGAACGCATCGAGCGAGAGGGCGACGGCAACGAGCAGTATCGTCAGGATCTCCATGGGTTGATCGTTATATATGCTCGCGTACTCTGCCATAAGGCTATGGCATGGCGATATGCGCCGCGGCTGGCCGGGCGAATGGGGGAGGAGGGTGCGTGCGGCCGCCGCTTCTCCGGGACAATCGCAATGTTGATGCCGGAGCCGGGCAAACGGATCTCCGGTACAATGGACTGCAACGATCGGGTCTTTCCCGGCCACACCTGCCCAGTCTGCGGAATGACGCTGATCATCTCCGAGCGGATCGAGTATGGCGGGGAGAACGACTGCAGGGTTATACCGCTCTTCTACTGCCCGTACTGCGGCCTGAAGCAGAGATGCAGCAGCAGATGCGAGGATTACAACCCCTGGCGTTAGCCGCTCTGCACCCGGATGCGTGATTCCACGCAGGAGATGCTGCCTGTCCCGCCCGGCAGCGGCAGCTGGGTAAGTATTTTATGGGGTCTGCTACCATCCGGCTCACTGCACCGGCAGCGGTCTTTATGCCGGGCGGGGCGCGTGCATGGATAGCGAGGATATTCGGACCTTCAGGGCCTATACGGCCCCCTATCTTCGGGGGCTGGCTCTCGTCACCGGGCTGGCGATCGTCACGGCATTCTTCGAGGCGGTCAACATCGGCGCACTCATCCCGCTCCTCCAGCTCATGGAAGGATCCGGGGAGCAGACCGGTCCCTTCTGGGACGGCCTTGCGACTGCCCTTGCGATGATCGGGCTCGAACTGACGTTTGTGAGCCTCGCCGCCGCCCTGTGCGTGCTCTTCCTGATCGGGCAGGCGATTCACTACGCAGGCAGGGCACTCCAGCTCCGCATCAGGGTGGACTTCGTCGCCGGGCTCAAGACGCAGATGTTTCGCGAGATCTTCCAGTCCGACATCGGCTACCGGTATGCGCACCGGTCCGGCAACTTCATCAATGCCATGACCACGGAGGTGGACAATGCAGGGCTCGGGGTCTTTGCGGCAACCGAGATGATGACTGATCTCCTCTTCATCGCAATCTACGGCATCGTCCTGCTCGCTATCTCCGTCGAGCTGACGCTCTTCTGTGCGGCGGTGGGGATGCTCGGGCTGTACCTCATGAACGCCTGCATGAAGCGGTCGCGCCGTCTCGGCATGGAGCTGGTGCGCCGGAATACGGAGCAGGTCGAGTTCGTCACCGAACGGTTCGGCCTGCTCCGGCTTATAAAGACCTTCTCCACCGAGCTTGCGGAGCACCGGCGGTTCTCCGCACTCGCGGCCGGATACCGGGACACCCACACCCGCTACGGGATGCACGGGATAGCGGTGGAGACCGTCTTCCGGGGTGTCTTCTTCTTTACGGCGATCCTGATCCTGTACGTCTCGCTCGTCTTCCTCCACCTCTCCCTCCCGCTCCTGATGATCTTTCTCTTTGTGATGGTGCGGATCACCGCCCCGCTCCGGAACCTGGGCATAAAGCGGCACGAACTCGCCCGGCAGCTGGCGAGTTTCAGAAAGATCGATTGGATCCTGCATGATGCACGGGCGGCCCGGACGGTACAGAGCGGGGAGCGGATATTCCCGGGCTTTCATTCCCGGATCGAGATCACCGGCGTCACCTACTCCTACGACAAGCAGACCGCGGTGCTTCGGGACGTCACCCTCTCCATCCGGAAGAACGAGATGCTCGCCCTGGTTGGTGCGTCGGGCGGAGGCAAATCCACGCTCGTCGACCTGATCGTCCGCCTCTGCGACCCTGACAGCGGCGAGATCCTGGTGGACGGCGTCGATCTGAAGGAGTACGACCTCGCCTCCTACCACAGGAGGATCGGCGTCGTCAGTCAGGACATCCTGATCTTTAACGACTCGGTTCTGGCCAATATCTGCTACGGGAGCGACCATGTCTCCCCCGCCGAAGCCAGGGAGGCGGCGGTGCGGGCAAACGCCCACGAGTTCATCGCGGCGCTGCCGGAGGGCTACGCGACGCTGCTCGGGGATCGGGGCGTGCGCCTTTCGGGCGGGCAGAAGCAGCGGATTGCCCTCGCGAGAGCCCTGTACAGGAATCCCGACATCCTGATTCTGGATGAAGCGACGAGCTCGCTCGACGCCGAATCGGAGCGGATCATCAAGCAGTCGATCCGCGACATCAGGCACCGATACAGCATCGTCGCGGTCGCGCACCGCCTCTCGACCGTCGAGAGCGCGGACCGGATCATCGTCATCGAGAACGGGATGGTGGTCGAGACCGGCACGCACGCGGAGCTCGTCCGGCGCGGCGGGTACTATACGCGCTACCATGCCCTGCAGCATGCCGGGGCGGCCCCGGTGCAGCAGGCCTCCTGATCCCGCAGGCGGCATGATAGGGAGAGGGGCGTGCCGGGTGCGCCCCCGATCAGGGAGGCATCCTGCGGCAGGGCCGCCCCGAAGAGTTCCGGGGGAAGGGGCGGTCCACATATCAATCCACCGCGATCCGGAACCGTGACGGTCAGGAAAACCGGATCCGGCATGCCTGCACTCGCAGGGCAACAGGTGAGTTTTACATGAACATGCGAACCGTTTCTGAAATGGAAGGCTCTTCCCGCTTAACTCAATTCGCCCCCGTACACGGCTTCCCACTGGCGCTTCATCCGGGGGGAGGCGGCCTGCGGGGAGGGAGTCTCCCCCTCCCCGGTCCCCACCCCCGTTGGGACGTCCCCCGCGGTCCACTGTCCCGGGACGGTGGGAAAACCGGATCCGGGACGCCTCTACCGGATCATCAGTTGCGCCCGCAGCCCGCGGGGCTCTGCATCCCGGGCCGGCTACCGCCTGAATCCGCACATCCATCTGCTACCGCTTCTTCTGGTCCTTCAAGGTCGAGAAGGGGAACTTCACCATCTCCCGAAGACCGCCGGCAGGGGAGAAGTTCCTCATCTCGCGCTTCACCTCTGCAAAGAGTTCGTCGACCACGATCCGCTCCTTGGCCTCTCCCTCCTCCCGCACCAGCGCCAGCCGGTGGAGGGAGTACAGGCCGATTAAAAATGCAATGAAGAAGAAGAAGTCCCACTGCTGCAGATCGAGGGTTACGAAGGCGAGCTGCTGCTCAGGTGACCGGTAGACGAGCGTCCAGATCAGCTCCCGCTCAACAAAGAAGTCCACGAAAATACCGCCGAGGATGGGGGCGATCCCTGCCGCAAGCGAGTTGACAAACGTCGTGGCACCGAGATACGAGGTCGCCTGCCCCTGCGGCGCCAGCCGCAGGCTGATGTTACCGGAGGCGAGCGAGACGCCTGCAAGCGATATCCCCATGACGATATGAATGGCGATGAGGAGCGGGATTGTCAGGATGTAGACGTCGGGGAGCGTGGTGAAGGTCCATGCAAAGATGGTGATCATGAAGAGCGGGCCTGCGACGGCGAGCACGGACTTGTTGCTGAACCGGTCCGAAAGTTTCCCCCACGTCCTGAAGAGGGCGATGTTCATGATCTGGCTCAGTACCCCGAGCAGGATGACGGCCGACATATCCAGCCCCAGGCGCTGGAGCATGTAGACCGTGAAGAACGGTGCGGCAAGATTGACGGCGAAGCTCCAGGAGCCGAGGAACGCGATCAGCTGCCGGAACTCGAGGTCCTTAAACGGCTGCATGATGACGTCCAGGATCTTCTGCCCCCCATCCGTTACGGCCATGCGGGGTTCGGGCGTCCGTGCGATAAAGTAGATCCCGGCCGCTCCGCCGACGATGCCCAGGAAGAAGAGTATGGAGTAGGCGTAGATGCTCTCCTCGGGGCGGGTGTTTCCCCAGTAATCGATGAAATACCCGGCAATCACGCTCAGTGCGAGCGCCATGCCGGTGGAGAAGGACATTCTGCGTGCGAAGAACGCCCCGAGCCGCTCCTGCGGTATGAGATCCCGCATCCACGAGTTCCAGCTGCAGTGCGATACCGCAGAGAACGATGCGTAGGCGGCGATCGAGGCGATGAGGACGATCAGCCCGACGCGCGGGGAGAAGACGAACGGGATGAGGACGATGGCGAGCCAGATCAGCCTGCCTGCACTCGATGCGGCAAGGACGACCAGCTTCCGGCTTCTGATCCGCTCGATGACGGCGATCGCCGGTATCTGGAGGAGGTTGGCAAGCGGCGGAATGGCTGCCAGGAGGCCGATGACGGTATTGGAAGCGCCGAGCTGCAGGGCAAAGGCCACGAGAAAGATCCCGCCGGTCAGCGTCACCATCGCCGACGTGGCGATCCCGTCACGGATGACCGATTGCAGTCCGCGGTCGATCTCTTCCTCTGTCAGGAAGTCTTTTGCCCGAAATACCATGCTCTCCCTGTCTGCTGTCCTGGCTGGCTGCTCTCCTGTTCTGAGGGCATATAGAGGGCAGAAATTGCCCGATTCCCTGAATGTGCTGTAATGGTGGCGATGCCTGCGGCTCTTCGGCGTTATTTATGACTTCTATATATAAAATAAGATGTATAAAAATCCTCCCGGGAACCCCGGTTCCCGGCCAGCGCCGGTGCGGGAAAATAAGCGGCATTTCAGGCGGTTAAAGCAAAAATCCCCCCCGAATACGGGGTGAATGGGGGAACCCGCCGGGGGTGTTGCCCCCCGCCGCCCCCTACGAATGCGACTGCGGTACCGAAAAACTCGGATAGATCGTCAGCCCTCCGCATGCATAGAGGGTCTGCCCGGTGATGTACGACGCATCGTCGGATGCAAGAAACGCAAAGACCGCGGCCATCTCCCCGGCCATCCCGAACCGGCCGAGCGGTATCCGCTCGAGCATCTCTTCTTCTGTCTCCGGATTGCTCCGGACGGCCTCCGTCATCGCCGTCCTGATCGCCCCCGGGCCGACGGTGTTGACGCGGATGCCATCCCTCGCATACTCGAGCGCGAGGGTCTTGGTCAGGTTCTCCATGCCGGACTTGCTGATGGCGTAATGGATGTAGCGGGGGGCCGGTATGGTCTCGTGGACGCTTGAGTTGTTGACGATCGCCCCGCCGCCTCCCCGCGCCAGAAAGTGCCGGACCGCCTCACGCGCACAGAGGAACGCGCCCCGCAGGTTCACGGCGAGCACCCGGTCGAACTCCTCCATCGGCATCTCGTGAATAAGGCTCTTTGCCAGGATGCCCGCGTTGTTCACGAGGATATCGAGCCGCCCCCACTCCGAGAGGATCCGCTCGAACATCGCCTGCACCTCGCCCTCCTGCGAGACGTCGGCCCTGATCACCATACACCTGCCGGCATCGTTGCACGCTATGGCGAAGGCCTCCTTCACCTCTTTCTCGGTGACGTGGGCCTCATCCTCGCTTTCATTGTAGTTAATCGCGACGTTTGCCCCCTCTTCGGCAAACCTGACGGCAATGGCACGGCCGATGCCCCGGGAGCTCCCCGTCACCAGCGCATTCCTCCCTTCAAGCCTCTTCATCTCTGCGCACCTCCTCGTGGTCCGGGGCTCTCGCAGTGATGCCCGGACCCCGGACCCCATGGCGCGCATCCCGGGCACGCAAACGGTGTTTCCCGGCGGACGTACTCGCAGTGATGCCCGGACCCCGGACCCCATGGCGCGGGAGTCTTAAGAAGATGCCGCCGCCCCGCCGGATCCGGCCTGACGGTAAAAAAAGACTGCGGGGTGCCGGGGGCTCGCCTACTCCGGCGCGTGGAACGTCCGCTGTCCGAGCTCCCGGTCCAGCGCGGCCAGCCTTTCGCTCTCCCCGCCCGCCGCCCGGACCTTCTCGAGTGCGCCGAGCGCCGACTCCTCTTCCTCCTCCTGCTCGTCGACGAACCACCGGAGCATCTGCTGCGAAGCGCCGTCGTTCTCCTCGCGTGCAATCTGCATGAGCCCGTCGATCAGCCCGGTCACCTTCTGCTCGTGCTCATAGGTCTCGAAGAAGACCTGCTCGGGGGAGTTCCACTCGCCCGGCGGGGCGTCGATCGGGAGCAGGGTTATCCGGTACCCCCGGTCGACGAGGTGGTCGTAGAGCTTCATGGCATGGCCAAGCTCTTCCCGTGCCTGCACCCGCATCCAATGTGCAAAGCCGCGCAGCCCGGTCGATTCGAAGTATGCGGACATCGAGAGATACAGGTATGCCGAGTACATCTCCCACATGACCTGCTCGTTGATTGCGTCGCCCATTCTCTGGCTGATCATTGCGCACCGCTCCTGAGTGCGGGAGCGTGGCCCGCACCCCATATAAACATTGCGCGGGTGGGCGCTGCTACCGGTGGCCCTGCAGGAAATCCCGGATGAGCCCCTCCCGATCCTCCATGCCCTCTTTCCGGGCGGGAAAGTTCTCCTCAAACGTCGGTCTCCCGACCCGGTAGAACGTCCCGAGCGCAATCGGGGCGTCGGCGCTGTAGTCCCACTCCCTGATCGTTGCAAGGGCGCTCTCGTAGTCTCCGGTATCGATATCCCCCTCCGCGAGGTCGTAGACGTGGTCGTTGTAGTAGTCGGTGAGATTGAAGTAGGTCGCGCAGATCTGCAGGATCTCGATGAACGAAAACCCCCTGTGCCGCATTCCCTCGAGAAACGCCTGCTTCATGGGCTGCAGCCTGCGGGAGTAGCCCCGTGCGATATGGGTCGCTCCACTGGCAAGCATCAGTTCGAGAGGGTTGATCGGGTGTTCCGGCACGCCTTCCGGGGTGGAGCGGCCCTTAAAACCGGCGGGCGAGGTGGGGGTATACTGCCCCGTCGTCAGCCCGTAGACCCGGTTGTCATGGACGATCACCGTGATGTCCGCGTTTCTCTTTGCCGCAAAGACCAGGTGGTCGAGCCCTTCGGCATAGGCGTCGCCGTCCCCGACGTGGCAGATCACCTTCAGGTCAGGGTTTGCTACCTTGATCCCGGCGGCGACCGGGATCGCCCTCCCGTGGATGGCGTAATAGGTGTTGATGTTGAAGTAGTCGGCAATCTTGCCATGGCAGCCGATCCCGGTGACCATGACGATCCGCTCGCGCGGGAAGCCCTCGCCCGTGATCTCGGCGATGGCGGCCTTGATCATGTGCTGGATTCCAAAGTTCCCGCAGCCCGGGCACCAGGTGTTCTGGGCAGGGCTGATGAGATCGCTGCCGTTCATGCAACCGCCTCCGACAGCCTCGCGGTCAGCTCCTCAAGGGAGAACGGCCGCCCGTCGTACTTCAGCACGGTCTCGTCCACAGAAAACCCGTGATTGCGAAGGAGGCGGGCGAGCTGGCCGGTGGCGTTGTTCTCCACGCAGATCACAGAATCAGCCCCGTCCAGGGCCTCCTTCCACTGCCTGACCGGGAAGGGGTTCAGGACGAGTGGCCGTGCGGTCTTCAGCCCGAGATGCTCTGCCGCCTCCAGCACCGCCCCTTTCTGCGACCCGAAAGACGCCACCACGGTCGTTGCGTCGGGACTGCCGGAGACGCTCACCGTCCGGTAGCCTTCGAGCTCGCGGGCAAGGCCGGCAGCCTTCCGCAGGGCCTTCTCCTGCATGATACCCGCCCGGGCGGCATCTTCCGTGGTGAACCCGGACTCGTCGTGGGTATAGCTGTTCGCCTTGATGAGCGCACCCTCTGCCGGCGGGAAGGCGAGGGGCGAGATCCCGGTATCGGTCAGGGCGTACCTCCGGTACTCCCCCTCGCCGTCCCAGAGATAAGGCGATGCTTCCGGCGGGCGCTCTGCCGCATCGATATCGAAGCTGAACGTCCCCTCGCAGAGCGTCTTGTCGGCGAGGACGATGGCCGGGATCTGGTACTTCCAGGAGAGCATGAGCGCCGCCGCCGACCAGGTGTAGGCCTCCTCCAGATCGCCCGGGGAGACGATCAGGCGCGGGAACTCCCCCTGCCCCGCGTTCAGGACGAAGTGGAGGTCTCCCTGAGCGGTATAGGTCGGCATGCCGGTGCTCGGCCCCGGGCGCTGCCCCTCGACGATGGTGAT
The DNA here is from genome assembly GCA_020854755.1 of Methanomicrobiaceae archaeon. Lineage (GTDB taxonomy): Archaea > Halobacteriota > Methanomicrobia > Methanomicrobiales > Methanoculleaceae > JAHKLN01. The sequence goes on from JAHKLN010000102.1 coordinate 22,992, forward strand.
CGGCATCTCCGACATGCCGGCAAGGCTGAGCCCCTCGGTCATGAGGCAGAACCCGCCGCCGGAGGTCCCGACAGCCGTCTTGTTGCCGGCATAAGCGCTCCCGAGCGCCATCAGCATCACGCCGATCTCGTTCTCCGGGTGGATCACCCGCACCGGGAACGCCCGCGTATGCTCGGCGAGGAAATGGAGCAGGTTCGAGGTCGGCGTCATCGGATAGCCGATGTAGGTGTCAAGCCCGCCTCTCACCAGGCCGAGGCCGATCGCCTCGTTGCCGGTCAGTGCGGGAAGACCGGTCTGGCCGAGCCCGGGGATCCGGAAGACCTCGTCGATCGCCCCGTACGCCCGTTCGGCGACGCGGAGGTTGACGTCGATATACTTCTCCTTGATCGATCTCCTGAAGACGCTCTCCAGGAGCTCGCGGTCGATACCCGCAGCCCTGCAGAAGGCCGCCATCATGGCGGAGTTCCGCGTGATTGCGGGAGCCTTCTCCTCCTCTACGATCTGGTTGATCGGGATGCCGTACCCCTCCGCCCTCTTCACCGCGTAGGTGTCGTAGAGAACGACGGTGTCGTTTCGGATCTGGTCGGCGTGCCGGTCGATGGAGTTCTGGTCCAGCGCCAGCACGACATCGAGGGTGTCGCGATGCGTGCCGACCTTCTTCTCGGCCGCCCGGATGATCGCGAAGTTGTGCCCCCCGCGGATCAGCGAGGGGTAATCGAAGTACATGTAGATCCGGTATCCGAGATGGTCGAAGAGGCTGGCAATCGTCAGGCCCGCAGTGTTGATCCCCTCGCCTGCTTTGCCGCCGATGAGTACCGAGTATTCGCGCATGCTGATCGGCGAGGCGTTCTCCGTTCCAGTATATAACTTGTGGGGTCAGCGCACGATGGGCGAGGCTTCCTCGTCGAACGGGTTCGTCCGCATCGCGAGTGAGAAGAGGTAGGGGTAGTCCTTCTTCAGGAACCGCATGTAGTCCAGCCACTGCCGGGCGAGCAGAGCATATATTCTCCTGATATCTCCGGCCAGATGGTCCCTGTCGGTCTCCGGCAGGCGGGAGAGATCCGCCCTCCGCTCGAGCTCCTCGGTCAGGTGGAAGGCGGCGCGGAGGAGGTCGGTGAAGGCCTCATGCTCCAGCACTGCCGGGTTCTCCAGGATCCGGAGCATGAAATCTCTCCGCTCCCGAAGAAACGAGTGGAGGCAGGCGAGGTCGATCCTGCCTGCGTCAACCTCGTAGCCGTAGCCCCTCAGGCGCTCCTGCACGCGGGAGAAGTCTTCGCCCGACCAGTCGTCGGTGACGATGAGGTCGGAGCGGATCTCGTCCAGCCTCGGGTCGTGGTCGGAGAGGAAGGTGAGGAGGGTCGTGCCGACCTCGGAGAAGAACGTCCCGATGACCATATTCAGCTTCTCGAGCCGCGACCGCTTCGCCCTGACGCTGAGCAGCTGGTTTATGATGAGCGTCACGAAGAGGACGTTGATCGGCAGAAAGCCGAGGGAGTTGAAGACATACTGGAAGGTATTGAGCGGATCGCCGAGAACGGCGTACTTCACCAGATATATGGTCAGGGACGCCCCGACCAGCGCCATGCCGAGGCGCACCTCCCAGCTGAATCGCTTCATGGGCTGCTGGTAGCTGTTGTTCGCTCCCGCGAGAAAAATCTGCTGATGGGCAACGGTACGATCCTCGCGGACGTGCCCGCAGGAGGCCTGCTGCCCGGGCGCCTGCTGTCGTTCTTCCGGCTATCCCCGAGATCCTCTGTATTCCGTCACGGAGCGCCGCGGGGCAAGAGGGGCCGGGATGGCCATGGCGATCTGCAGAACGCAGATGGGGCTGCGTGCTGCAGGCGCGACGGGCGGACATCGTTGCATGCTGTGCAGATACCATTGTTCCGGTTTCTCTCCTCCGGCTCTCCCGTTCCCGTGGACCGGGGATAGTCGGAGAAAACCGGACCCGGAGCGTCTGCGCAGCGTCAGGGATTATCATCAGTCGCGCCTTTTGTCCCCATCGGGGGCTTCATGGGCGGTTTCACATGAGGATTAAGCTGGTGTTTGAAATGGAGGGCTCTGGAGGGCTCTCGCCGCTTGATTCTTTGCGCACCCGTACAGGGCTTCTCATCGGCGCTTCATCCGGGGGGAGGGGGTCTCCCCCTCCCCTGCCCCCACCCCCGTTGGGATGTCTCTCTCGGTCCACTTTCCGGGCAGGCCAGGAGATACCAGAGCCGTGGTACATGAAAGAACTCAAGAATTCTCATCAATTGCGCCTGCAGCCCCTTTTGGGGGCTTCATACGCGGTTTCATTGGTTAAGCCTGACTGAGGCAGCGCCTCATGTGAGTTTCATCTGAATCGGTGAATGTGGCGCAGCCACCCGGGATCTGGTCATTGTATGCTGCCCCGCCCCGGTGAATCCCGGCGGGTATCGGCGCAGGGAGCGGGGAGGACATCTCCCCGGCAGCCCCGGCCGGTCAGATCGGCAGGCCCGTTGCAGCGAGATCCTTTCTGCCCGCGACGCTCTTTCGATCTGCCGCCATCTTCTCTTCGATCCATGCCACCAGCTCGAGAAGCCCGTCCCCGAACGATACCTGCGGCTCGTACCCGAGCACCTCCCGTGCAAGCGATATGTCGCAGAGGCAGTGCCTGATCTCCCCCATCCGGGAGGCGGAAGTGATCTCCGGCCTGATCTCTGCCCGTCCCGTGATCAGGGCGAGATATTCGGCCGCCGTCCGGAGCGAATGTGCGCGGCCGCTCCCGATATTGATGATCCGGCCGGCGGCGTCCGGCACCTCGAGCGCGAGCCGAAGCCCCCTGACCGCGTCGTGGACGCTCACGAAATCCCGCTGCTGCAGGCCGTCCTCGGGGATCTGCGGCGGCTTGCCCTGCAGCAGGCGCGACGCATAGATTGCCAGCATGCCGCTGTAGGGATTGGAGAACCCCTGCCTGGGGCCGAAGACATTGAACAGCCGGAGCGCGACGGTGGAAATGCCGTAAGCGCTCCCGATCATCAGGGACATCTGTTCCTGGTCGAACTTGGAGAGTGCATAGATCGACCGGGGCATGATCCGCTTCGTCTCCGGGGTGGGAAGCGGCATGAGCACCTCGCCGCGTGGATTCCGGGCCTCCCAGTCGCCGGAGATCAGCTGCTCGCGGGTGCGTTCGATATCCTGGTACTCGGTGCCGTCAAACGAGGTGTAGAGCCCCTCTCCGTAGATGCTGCTGCTCGAAGCGACGATGAGCCGCTCTACCGGCTGCCGGATGAGCGATTCCAGCAGAACGGCCGTACCGAGGTTGTTCGTGCTCGTGTACTTCTCGATCTCGTACATGCTCTGCCGCATGCTCACGGAAGCGGCCATGTGGAAGACGGCGTCGATCCCGTCCAGGGCGTCCTGTACGGAGTCCATGAGCGATCGTAGTTCATTGCGCACCGTTGCGGGCACCCCGGGAGCGGTCTGGTTGATGCGCTCCGCGAGTTCCGG
>JAHKLN010000010.1 GCA_020854755.1 Methanomicrobiaceae archaeon
GTGAACCGCCGGTTCGAAGCAGCGGCAGCATTGTGAGGCCGGAGGGGCAGCCCCATTCGCCTTCGAGACGGGCTGCCCCGCGCTCCTGCGGGAGCGCTCCGCCTCGGTTAGTGGGACCGCTCCATCAGGCCCTGCATCGGGGTCGCAGACTTCCGTCTATTTCCCTGCAAGCTCCTTGAGGGCATCTTCCGGCAGCATACGTGCCAGATCGAGTTTTGTCGGACATCTCCCCGGTTTCAATCCGCGCCTCTTCACCTCATCCTTCAGATCCTTCGCTTTGATTGCTTTCACCAGTTTTTCCAGTTCGTCATCGTCCATAATGCTTCAGAGAGATATCTGCGCAACGGCACCTGATAAAACCTTTCCCGGAAGGCGGAGATGCCCTGGATTGCCCGTTGCTGTGCCGGGCGGCGTGGAAGTCGGCCGATTGCCGGCTCGTGATAACACTTAAGTGCCGGAGATCCATGATCTGGATGGAGATGGCTGCCGTGCGTCCGGAGATTTCGTGGCAGGAATATGCGGCCTGGTACCAGAAAGGCACCGAGCTGGCCTGCATCAGCAGATACGAGGAGTCGGTCGTCTGCTTTGAGAAGGCCCTCGAGATCGATTCAGGGCAGGAGAACGCCTGGATCGCAAAGGCTGCCAGCCTCGACAGGCTGGGCAGGTTCGATGAAGCGGTCCGCTGCTGCGATCGGGCGCTCGAGATCGATCCCGGGAATGCCGATGCCTGGCACGCGCGGGGTCTGGTCCTCTTCCATCTCGGGCATTATGCGGAGGCTCTCGAAAGTTTTGAGAAGAGCACAGAACTCGACGGGAAGCATGCCGGAGCATGGTACGGCAGGGGGAACCTCCATTATCATCAGGGCCGCTACGCAGACGCCGTCTCGTGCTACGACAGGACGATCGGGCTCAATCCCGAATACTTCAAGGCGTGGTTCAACAAAGGCGTGAACCTTGAGGAACTGCGCCGGTTCGATGAAGCCGTCGCCTGCTACGACCGGTATCTCGAGGCGAATCCAGGCGACGCAGCGGCGTGGAACAACCGGGGCGTCTGCCTCGCACACCTCGGCCTTCTTTCAGACGCAATCGACTCATTTGAGAGAGCGCTTGCGCTGAACCCCGAAAACACCCTGGCCCTGAATAACAAGGGCGTCTGCCTCTTAAAGCTCGGCCTGACTGAAGAGGCGCATCGCTGCTTCCAGGAGGTCGGCCAGAGAAGCGCCAGGCAGGAATCGAGACTGTCTTTCTGAACCGCCGCGCGTTCACGGGCGCATAAGATCCGGATACCGGGCATATCCGCCCATTTGCGTGCATCAAAACGACATTGAGACCAAAATCGGCCGCTGACGGAATTGATGAAACCTTGATGAAACCTCTATGAACCGCCGCCTCAGGGTTAACCACCTAAAGATGCCGGGATTTCCGGGAGCTTTTCATGTGGACCCCCCCATACGCCGGGTCGGCGCAGGCACGACCATGAAAATCCCCGTGTTCTGTACCGATATTTGCTCAAGAATTTTTCATCAGTTGCGCCCGCAGCCCCCATCTTGGGCTTCATACGTGGTTTCCCATGAAACCACATGATGCCTTGGGCCACAGGCATACTGAATGAGGTGGGTGGTAAGCAAGCACCACCCACATTCATATAAAACCGTGTATGAGATCGTTTTACGGCCACAGGCGAAACGGATGAAAATCCTCAAGGATGAAAATTCTTAACTCTGTTCAGATACCCCGGATCCGGTTTTCTCTGACCGTCCCGGTGCAGTGGACCGTGGGGGACATCCCAACGGGGGGTGGGGACCGGGGAGGGGGAGACCTCCTCCCCGCACGCTGCCTCCCCCCGCGAGGATTGCCGGGGAGTAACCGTGTACGGGGATGCAAAGAATCATGCGGCGAGAGCCCTTGATTTTATAACCGATTTACATTTCATATGAAACCGCCCATAGAGCCCCCACACATGGGCTGCAGGCTCAACTGATGAAAATCCATGAGTTTTCTGGAGCATCACGGATTCTGTAGTTCCTGGAGCTCCCAGTACGGTGGGCCACGGGGATTGTCTTACGGGCCGCTGCAATGGGACAGCCTATGCAAACAGTATCCGGGATATCTGCGCCCGATCATCGATTTCGTCGGTCACGCCTGCAGCCCGCAGGACATCATGGGCGATGTACGTTAAGGATCCAGCTGGCGCCGGCACTCTTCCGCCGGCAGGCTCACCCTTCATCCGGCACCAGCTCGACAGTCTGCAACGACGATCCCGGGAACCGTGGCCTCAATCGCGGTCGGGAGGGGCAATCGGAGAAGATACTTCCCCCGCTCCCGTCCCCGCAGCAATATATGCCGGCATGAACCACCCGGCATCCCTGGCGGCCGGCCTGCCTCTCCGCGGGGCATCGCAGCAGTGATCGGCATCCGGGCAGTCTTCTGGCCAGATCCCTGCATACCGCCATCAAGTCGTGCGGCAGCATGCCGGTTCCATCGTCGGGGACATCTCACGCCCCGGATGCCGCGCCGGCCTTCTCAAACCGCTCCAGTAGCCAAACCGCACCTTAAAAGTTTATATACCGGTGGCACGAACGCTACATTGACCGGCATGGAGAAGAAGGACGTCCTTTATGTTATGCTGGCCTTCTGCGTGGTGCTTGCAATCGGCGCGGTCGTAAAGCCGATGCTAACCGGAGAGCCGATCGTCTTCTGGCCCGGCGCTGCGGGGGAGCAGGAGCTCGAGCCTGCGCCGACGCCCCCGTACCCGCCGTACGTCCCGTACTCTTCCGCCCCGACACCGACGCCGACCTGGAGCGGCAGGGCGCAGACGCTGCCGCTTGTCGACCGCACAGGCTACCAGCAGGAGTTTACCATGCCCAAGGCGGAGCTGAAGACGCCGCCCGGCGACCAGCGTCCCGATGCCGAGATGGTGACCTACGCCGTCATCAGCGACCGGTGGTCGGGTACCACGAAGATCCTGCACATACCGTTCCCGTACTGGCAGCTCGACTACTCGAATATCGAACCCTTAAACGAAGAGCTGCCGCGGATCAACATCCAGGTGATGGACGCCGACAACCCGAACCGGTTCATCAGGAGCATATCCCTGATCCACACGGATTTCAGGGCGTATAAGGAGAAGCCGGAGCTGCGGGAGAAGCAGTGGACCGAGACATTCTACGAGGGCCACCGGAGTTATTATTTTGTGATCAACGCCCGGTGCATCAAGTCCTATACCCTTGAGATCAAGGTGCCGAAAAAATATGTGTAATCACGGGAGGCGGCTCTTCGCCCGGTGCGACGCAATGAACTCCCGGACCATCTGCGCCGCCACCGCCGCCGTCTGCCCGGCGTCGACCGGACAGACCTCCACATAGTCGAACCCCGAGGCAAGCGGCCCGAGGGTCCGCACCACCTCCCTGACATCGAGCGGATTGAGGCCGAACGGCTCGGGCGTCCCGAGGCCCGGGGTGAGGCAGCAGTCGATGACGTCCGCGTCGATCGAGAGATACATGCTCCGGGTGCCTATCGCCTCGCGTATCTCCTCGAGGATCGGGACGATACCGCGCGCCCGGACGTCGTCTGCTGTGTAGAGCCTGAGGTCTTGTCCACGCACGAACTGTTCGCGGGTACCGCTCCGCGCGCCGATGATGAAGATATCCTCTATCCCTGTCTCGGCAAGACGGCGGGTCACGCACCCGTGGCTGTAAGGGGATCCGGAGAGCTCGTCGCGCAGATCGAGGTGGGCGTCGCAGACCACGAAGCATTCCGGCATCAGCGCCCGGACGGCACCTATCGTGACCGTGTGCTCGCCGCCGAGCATGACCGGCACTTTCCCGTCACCCAGAATGTCGGACGCCAGGGCAAGCACCTGCTCCACAACTGCCTCGGGCCGCAGTTCCGGCTCGACATCCCCGATGTCTGCGCACGGCACGGCCGCAAGATCGATGCCGGAATGCGGCTCGAACGACTCGAAGTTGTACGACATCTCGCGGATCGACCGCGGGCCGAACCTCGTTCCGGGCCGAAAAGAAACCGTGCTGTCATACGGCACGCCGAACACAACATACCGGGCGTCCTCATAGGCAGTTTCAAAATCCGCGAACTGATGGTGGTTCAGGTGGTAGAACATGTTCGTTCTCATCAAGTGCGGAAATTTCAGTCAAGCTTCTTCTTGCCCATGGACGAGATATAGGTCACTTCCTTCCCGGGCTCCATCCGGGAGAGCTGCTCGTCCGAGACGGTCAGTTCAAACATCTCGAAGTCCTTGACATCCATCAACTGGACAACATTCCCGGCGATCGAGATCACCTGAGCGGTCTTTCGCTCGACCATGGGGACATAGATCTTTGCCGAAACAGGCTGGACGAGCGATCGCTTCACCCCGTCAAAGATACCCACCGCGTCGATTCTCGACTTCGCAGCACCGTGCTTGCCCGGCTTGGACGTGGATATGGAGAGGATCTTGCATGGCTCATCATCAATGACCAGGTACCGTCCTTCTTTCAGCTTACCGATTTCGGTCTGTTCCTTCATAGGGGTGTCACTTCCGTATCTGTTCGCTCGTAAATAATTTATGAGTATTGCAGTATAAATACACCGTAAGATCAACAGGTACAGGAGAGCTCAATGGACTTTATCCGATCCTGCGAAACGATGGCGGAACTGGTCGGCGATGCGATAGCGGATCTCGTCGGGACAGAAGAAGGGGGGAGATTCATCAGAATGGGCGCCGACGGCACGCCGACGAGAAAGATCGATCAGGTGGCGGAGGATTGCATTCTGGCATACCTCAAGGAGCACCCGCTCTGCAGGACGCTGATCAGCGAGGAGCTCGGCAGGATGACGCTTGAGGGGGAGAAGGGAACGATCTTTCTTGATCCCGTCGACGGGACGCATAACGCGATCCGGGGTATTCCCTTCTATGCCCTCTCCATCGCGTATGCCGAAAAGGGGATCGTCGAGCAGGGATACGTAAAAAATCTCGCAGCGGGCGAGACTTTTTCTGCCAGCCGGGGAGAAGGCGCATCTCTCGATGGAAAACCCATCCGCGTCTCCCGGACGTCCCTGCTCGGAGACTGCGCTATGAGCGTGTACGGAAGGAAGTTCGATCTCACCCCGATCATGTCGCTCGGGAAGCAGATACGCCGCTGGAGGCTGCTCGGGGCTTCCGCCCTTGAGATCTGCTATGTCGCGTGCGGCAGGATAGACGGTTTCGTCGACGTCCGCGACACCCTCCGGGTCACGGATGCCGCTGCAGGCATGCTGGTCTGCGAGGAGGCAGGAGGCATGGTATCGGATCTCGACGGAAACCGCATCTTCTTCCCTGACGAGGTCACCGTCGGACGCTGCCTCGTTGCCACGAACGGCGTGCTGCACAACAAGGTCATCGAATACCTGAGGTAAACCATGAAGATCGTGCTGGCCTCACGGCTGGATAAGGACGAGGCAGTGGCATATGCGGCATCTCTGGCATCATTTCTTGAAGAGACGGGGCATGAGATCGCCTTTGAGAGCGGAACGGCAGAACATCTCGGAAGAGAAGGGGTTCCCTTCGAAGAGTTCTCCGCAGATCTCGTCGTCGTGGTGGGCGGTGACGGATCGGTGCTGCTTGCGGTCCACCGGATGAGGCGCCAGATCCCGCTCCTGGGGATCAACTGGGGGGAGGTGGGCTTCCTCACCAGCCTTGAACCCGAAGAGGTGCCCGCCTTCGTCAGCGACCACCTGCAGCACTTCACGGTCGAGCCGCGGATGCGGATCTCCCTCTCGGCAGACGGCAGGTGGCTCGGCAACGCACTCAATGAGGCGGTCATCATCACGAGCAGGCCTGCAAAGATGCTTCGGTTTGCGGTGGCCATCAACGGCGTGCATACCGACCGCTTCCGGGCTGACGGCCTCCTGATCAGCACCCCGACGGGATCGACCGCCTATGCCATGAGCGCAGGCGGGCCCATCGTCGATCCCAGGATCGAAGGCGTGCTCCTGGTGCCGCTCGCCCCCTATATGCTCTCGTCGCGCCCCCACGTCATCAGCAGCGATAGATCGCTCCAGGTCCGCCTTGAGGGCGCAAAGCCCGCTCATCTCGTCATCGACGGGCAGGCCACCTTCGAGCTCGAGAGGGACACGGTCATCGATGTGGTAAAGGCCAAAGAGCCCGCTCTCCTGGTGAACGCCGGGAAACATTTCTTCGAGAGGGTGGATCACAAACTCCGCTGCCTCTGACCCTCTTCTGCCACAATCGTTAGTTTCAATATGCACAAGAGGGGACTCTTCCCTGCAGGAGGAGCTGATGGCATATGGAAGACCAGATGAGAGAGCCTGTGCCCTGGGCAGAGATCGCGGAGACCCTCAAGACCTATCTCGGACTTTCGGGATCCCCGGTGGCAGTCAAGTTTGTACGGGATAAAGAGTCCATCCCCGAGGGGATCAACGAGATTGAGGAGACGGTGCGGCATTGCCAGATGATCAGCATGGCGAGAAAGGACGGGGCCGTCTTCTATGCACCCGTCGATAAGCACCAGTGCATGGGCGGAAGCTGGGCGCTCGGACTGAGGGAGCTCACGCCAAGCCTGAAGAGCGGTGAGTTCTACTACAAACTCGGGAAGTTCCAGAGCTGGGCAGGGTGCATGCGGACGATTCAGAATGTGCCGCATCTCCCGGAGAAAGAGACCTATGCCCTGCTCTATGCGCCGCTTGAAAAGACCCCCTTCGATCCCCACGTCGTTGTCATCGTCGGGATGCCCCGGGCCATGCTGAAACTCGCGCAGAGCATACTTTACCGGACCGGAGGGCGGATCACCACTTCAATGTCCGGCAGTCAGTCCGTCTGCGCGGATGCAACGGCGCAGCCGTACCTGACCGGGCAGACCAACTATTCGCTCGGGTGCGACGGTTCACGAAGATACTCCGGGATCGAAGACGACGAGATGGTCATCGGCATACCGGCCGAAATCCTTGCCGAGATTGCAGAGTCGGTCAAGATCGTCACCGGCGCTCCGGGATCAATCTGACCGACCCTCTCCCCATTTATCGCTCCCGCAATCGTCATGGCGGGATCCGGAAGCGCGCGCAGCGCCCGGCAAGTGGCAGCAATGGATGGCGACACGGGCTCCTGGCCGCTCTGCGTGAGCTGGAGCGGATTTGCGAGCTTTAACCCCCGCTTCGTCACCATAATGCGGGTAAAGAGAATGCCGCCCTGGCTTTTCCCTGCCATGGTATTTGCATGAACATCAGGCAGGCTTGTGAAATGGCTCTCGCTGCCCGACTCAATGCACGTCCGTACACGGCTTCCCGCCGCCTGTCCTCGCGGGGGGTGAGACCCCTCCCCGGGCGGGAGCGATTGCCCACGATCTACCGGAACAGAGAACCAGAGGGGAAAACCGGATCCAGTGCATCTGCACCCGCTCATCGATCTTCGTCGGCCAATCCCACAGCCCGAAGGACTTCATTCTGCATTTCACTGGCGGATTACCTGTTGCCTGACGGATAGGAACTATCTGAGCGAGGCCGACATCAATCCCGCTGCTCCCGTCGCGGGCGTTCTACCTGCCCTGATCGTAAAAGGCTTATCATCGGAGCGGGCCAAATACTGATACAGGTGGTTTTTTGCAGATATCCATGAAGCTGGAGATGAAAGATACACCCGGACAGCTGGTGGCCGCACTCAAGCCGATCTCTGCCGTGGGAGGGAATATTTTGGCCGTGATTCACCAGAGAGACGCACTATCGACAGCAGAAACACTGGATGTCCAGATCGTGCTCGAACTGCCTGAAGGGCGGCTGGAGAGACTGCTCGAACTGCTCAGGGAGCAGAACGTCGGTGTGGTGCGGATCGGCGAAGAGCGCCTGCTTGAGAAGCGGTCCTTCATCCTGATAGGCCATCTCATGCACACCGACCTGGGGGATACCGTCGACCGGATCGACCGCACCGGTTTTGCCGAAGTGACCGAGATGTCCCTTGTCATGCCGGCGATCAACGCCCCCTCCTCGGCCAGGATCACGATACGGTCGATAAATATCGATGATATGAAGAGTGCGCTTACTATTCTCCAGAATGTCGCGGCAGAGAAGGACCTTCTCGTGATCGAGCCGCTGGAGGAGATGTAATGCGCATCGCTCTTCTTGGCTTCGGGTCCGTCGGGCAGGGGATCGCCCGGGCGCTCCGGGAGAAGGATCTCGGCATCAGCATCACCGGCATCGCCGACAGCAGGAGCGGCCTGATCGCGCCCGGAGGAATCGATATCGACGCGGCACTTGCACAGAAGCGCGAGCTCGGCTACTGCGGGGATCCTTCCGTCCGGCCGATGGACGTCGCTCTTCTGGCAGAATACGACGCGCTCGTCGAGGTGACGCCAACGGACGTGATAACCGGAGAACCGGCATTGACGCATATCAGGGCAGCCCTCGGGAGGGGCAGGCACGTGGTCACGTCGAATAAGGGCCCGATAGCGCTTGCTTACGACGATCTCATCGCCGAGGCGGAGAGCAGGCACGTCAGCCTGCGGTACGAGGCGACGGTATGCGGCGCGATACCGATCATCCATGCCCTGCAGGAAGGGCTTGCCGGGAATCGGGTGAAACGCCTCTCAGGCGTCCTCAACGGCACCTGCAACTATATTCTCACCCGGATGTCGGACGAAGGGCTCACCTACGAGCAGGCGCTCATGGAGGCGCGCGAACTCGGCTATGCGGAGGCCGATCCCACATACGACGTGAAAGGGATCGACGCGGCGATCAAGCTCGTCATCCTTGCCAATACCATTCTGCATATGGACAAGGCCCTCGACGACGTGCAGATTACCGGTATCGACCTCCTCACCCCCGATGCCCTCCGGCTTGCAGAGGAGCAGGAGATGACGATCCGGCTGATCGGGGAGATTATACCAGACGAGGATATCCTCCGCGTCTCTCCGCGAATCATCGGTAAGGCGCATCCTCTCGTCGTGGAAGGGACGCTGAACGCAGTAACGGTAGATACGGACATGGCCGGTGAGATCACCTTCATCGGCAAAGGCGCAGGATCGGTTGAGACGGCCAGCGCCATCATCGGCGACCTGCTGTTTATCAGAGATCGGTATGTCACGGGTACTTGAACGGAGAAAACAGTTTCTCAGGCTGATGCGGCAGTTCACCCTGGATAAAGGGCATTTTACCGTGGCAGAGATCGCCGACGAGACCGATGTCCCAAGGAGCACGGTCCAGGACTGGGTCAACCGGCTGATCGACGAGGGGTGCGTTATTGTCAGGGAAGGAAAGCGGGGGAGGCATGCCGCGCAGTATGTCGCGAGCAGCGTCGTGCCGTCCAGCACCTGCCGCCGCATCTTCACGACGATCGACAACGACACGGTGGAGATCTACCATGAATGCATGAGCGGAGGGTGTGCGGCGTTCTGTGAGTTCCACCATACGCGCGCCGGCGGTGCGCTCTCCGGCATCCACCGGGACGGGACGCTTCTGCGCGAGCGTGCGCGGCTCTGTAAAGATGACGTCGATATCGGGCTCTATCCCTCATCCGCAGTCGGAATTGGCGGCGTGCAGCGTGACGGCGACTACATCATCCAGCATATCAGGTGCATCGGCGGACCGGCATACTCGCTGACCGATATGATGTCCCTGGCAGAAGGGGTCTGCACCGTAACGGTCCGGCGCACAGGACCCATTGTCGAGGGGGACGTCATCACGCGGGCGCTTTCTTACGTCGCTATCGGGATCGACGATACGGACAGCAGTGAAGGGGGTGCCACCTTTGCACTCGCGATCGCACTCCTGCAGCACCTGAGCCGGATGGACGGCGTGATGCCGATCGGGCACCGGGTCGCGATGCTCTATCCCGCGCACGAACCCCGGACGGCAGGCAACTCCTGCAGCTGTATCGAGATCGCGGCCGAACCGGCACTGATCGGGAAGATCGAGGAGTCTGCTTTCCGGTTTGTTGCCGATGAGGCGATCTCTCCCGAATGGGGCATTGCCATCAAGCAGGGGTTTTCTGTCCCGGAGGGGCTGCGACGCTACGGCAAGCTCGTGCGCGAGACCGATATCACAGAGGAACTCGCAGAGAAGACAGCGGAGAGATACGGCGTGCGGCTGCACGGCGGAAGAGGGATCATCGGCGCCCTTGCCGCCGTCTCACTGATCGGCCTTCCCCACGATATCCTGCTCGATCCTCAAAAAGACGTCTGCGAATGAACTGAAGTGGGGCGGCTGCACCCGCCCGGCATACGCCTTTTCTACAGGGAGAGACCCTTCGCGCCCGACCAAGATGATAAGATGATTGAAGAATATACATATACGAATGATTGACCCCAGGAAATTTGACGATCTGGGCCTTTCGACCGAGATGCAGAAGGCCGTCGCAGATATGGGCTTTGAGGAGCCCACCCCCATACAGGCGCTTGCAATACCCTATATCAGTGCCGGCAGGGACGTTACCGGCCAGGCGCAGACCGGCACCGGAAAGACCGCGGCATTCGGGATCCCGACGATCGAGAAGATCGACCCTGCACTGCGGGATGTACAGGCGATCGTGCTCTGCCCGACCCGTGAACTCGCGATTCAGGTCGCCGAGGAGTTCTCGACCCTGCTTGCCTATAAAACAGGCATCAGCGTTCTCCCGGTCTACGGCGGACAGCCGATCGAACGGCAGTTGAAAGCGCTTGCCAGCGGAGTCCAGATCGTGATCGGGACGCCGGGAAGGGTGATGGACCACCTCGAACGGGGCACGCTCTCCCTCCAGTCGGTCAGGATCGCGATCCTGGACGAAGCCGATCAGATGCTGGACATGGGGTTCCGCGAGGATATCGAGATGATCCTCGATAAGGTGCCCGATGAGAGGCAGACGATCCTCTTCTCCGCAACCATGCCTCCGCCCATCCTGGAGATATCGAAGCGCTTCCAGAAGAATCCCGAGTTCCTGCGGATTGCCCACCGGGAGCTGACCGTCCCTCAGGTTGAGCAGCACTACCTTGAGGTGAGCGAGCGGGACAAACTCGAGATTCTCTCCCGGCTGATCGACATCAATAACCCGAACCTGGCGCTTATCTTCTGCAATACAAAACGCAAGGTCGACGACCTCACCGGACACCTGCAGGCGCGTGGATACTTCGCCGAAGGGCTTCACGGTGATATGAAGCAGTCCCAGCGCGACCGGGTGATGGCAAAGTTCCGAACCGGCGCGATCGATATACTCGTCGCGACCGATGTGGCGGCGCGGGGGATTGACGTGGAGGACGTCGATCTCATCGTCAACTACGACGTTCCGCAGGATGTCGAGTACTATGTCCACCGGATCGGAAGGACGGCGCGGGCAGGCAGGTCAGGCAGGGCGATCACGTTCGCCGGGCCGAGAGAGGTCTATAAGCTTCGGGATATTCAGAAGTTTGCAAAGACCCGCATCACGCGCATCCCGGTGCCGTCTCTTGCCGATGTCGAGGAGACGAAGACCCGTATGTTCCTCGAGAGGGCGAAACAGGCCATCCTTGAGGGGGGCATGGAGAAGTACATCAGGCACGTTGAGCAGGTGATGGAGGAAGAGTACACTTCCCTTGAGATAGCGGCGGCGCTCCTGAAGATCCAGATCGGCGCAGGAGGCGAAGCCGAGAGGGTGCAGGACCAGCATCTCGAAGATACGGGTGCGGAACCCGGAATGGTCAGGCTCTTCATCAACCTGGGCAGGCACCATCAGGTTGCGCCGAGGGATATCGTGGGGGCGATTGCCGGGGAGACCGGTGTTCCGGGGCGGCTGATCGGCGCGATCAGCATCCACGACAACTACTCCTTCGTCGAGGTCCCGAAAGAGTATGCAGAAGAGGTGCTCACGGTCATGAGGACGAAGACGATCCGCGGCAGCCCGGTGGAGATTTCGCCTGCGCAGCGTCGGCAGGGGTGAGGATCGGGCGTGCGGAGATCCTGCCTCTCCGCCCCCGAAACTCTTCCGCCCGGCCGAGAACGCCCCCTCCATGCGACAGCCGGAATATGCAGGGTTCCCGGCTCGGGTATACTGGAGCGATATGCGTCCGAACTGCGCCTGCGGGCATTTGAGTCGCCGCACATGAACACGAAAATCGAGCCGATGTCTGAAATAGGAGGCTCTCGCTGCCGATTCAATTTCCTCCCATGCAAGGCTTCCCCCTGGTTACCCTCAAGGAGAGAGACCCCCTCCCCCGCGAGGATAGATGGTGGAAAGCCGTGTACAGGACTGAACTGAGTTGAGCGCCAAGAGCCTTCTATTTTATAAACGGTTGCATTTTCACATGAAAATCAAGCCGGTTTCAGAGATGGGAGGCTCTCGCTGCTCAGATCTATCCGCTTCAGTACACGGCTTTCCCCTGGCTATCCTAACGGGGGAGGGGCGGA
>JAHKLN010000008.1 GCA_020854755.1 Methanomicrobiaceae archaeon
GATCCGGGAGAATATGCGCAGTACAAAGGAAGAAGGTGCTGTATGTCTGAACGGATGCGGCTGCTGGTCGTCGCGCTCGGGATCGTGGTGATCGCCGCCATCATTGGAAGCGCTCTTGCACTGGAGAAGGAGGAAGAAGGGGAGTTGGGCGACCTGAAGAAGTTCGGATCTCCTGATGAGATCCGCGAATACCTGAAGGCGCAGGCCGCAGGAAGCGGGTATCGCGTTGATTACGCCCCTGCAGCAAAGGAAGATGCCGTGTCAGGCTCAATGCCCCTGCCGTCGCCGCAGATGGAGCCGGGCGTCCTGTCCCGGGACGGCGCCGGCGACTACTCGGTGACGAACGTGCAGGTGCACGGCGTCGACGAGCCTGACTTTGTGAAGAACGACGGCAGGTATATCTACCTGCTTTCAGGCAATACCCTCGCGATCATCGATGCCTACCCGGCCGAGCGTGCCGTGATCTCCTCGGAGACCACGATCCGGGGGCAGCCCGTAGCGCTCTTCATCGGAAGGGATCGGCTGGCGGTCTTCTCGACGGCGAGGGAGGAGGTTTTTATTCAGCCGAAGTCGAGCGCGGTGCCGGTACCGTACTGGCGCACGATGACGCACGCCTGCGTCTACTCGATCCGGGACAGAAAAAATCCGGAGCTTATCCGTGATCTCAGCTTCAGCGGTAACTACTACGACGCCCGGCTGATTCAGGACCATATCTATGTCATCACGAGCGAGTCCGTCCCATGGTTCGCCGACGACATCCTCCTGCCGGAGGTGCGGGACGGTGATCGGCCGGTGATCAGCCCTGACGTCTACTACCCCGATATCGCCGAGGCGCACTACCTGTACCACACCCTGAGCTCCTTTTCTATCAAAAACAGCAACGCGCCGCAGGCGGAGACCTTCCTGCTCGGGTACGCAAACACGGTCTATGTCTCGCAGGGGAACTTCTATATCGGCTACAGGACGGATATCCCGGGAGGGATGCCCCCAAGAGAGGACTGCAGAGGGCAGGAGAAGACCATCATCCACCGGTTCGGGATCAGAGGCGGCAATATCGATTATAAGGGAATGGGGACGGTGCCCGGGCATCTGCTGAACCAGTTCTCCCTCGACGAGTATGACGGCCACTTAAGGGTCGCGACCACGGTGCAGGAATGGACAGAGCGCGGATCCGTCAGGTACAACAACGTTTACGTCCTCGGCGAGGATATGGAGACCGTCGGGGAGCTCGAGTTCCTCGCTCCAGACGAGCGGATCTATGCGACACGGTTCATCGGCGAGAGGCTATATATGGTGACCTTCAAGCAGATCGATCCGCTCTTCGTCATCGATCTCTCGGATCCGGAGAACCCGGGGGTGCTCGGGGAGCTGAAGATCCCCGGATACTCGGATTACCTGCACCCCTATGATAGTGATCATATCCTCGGCCTCGGGAAGGAGACGAGCGAGAACCAGTGGGGCGGAGCTTCGGTCGGGGGGCTGAAGATCGCCCTCTTCGACATATCGGACGTACATCGTCCGACACTCGTCGATTCAGTTGAAATCGGGGAGGCTGGCACTGATTCGGAGGCGCTGCGCGACCATAAGGCGTTCCTCTTCGATAAGAGAAAGGACCTCCTCGTAGTCCCGGTCTTTGAGGTACAAAAGTCGGCGATCCCGGACGGGACATACCGGTCCTACCGCCTGAAGACCTGGCAGGGAGCCTATGTATTCGGTGTGAGTCCTGCAGACGGGTTTACCCTGAGGGGCACGGTCGGCCACGGGGAGGGCGACTCCCCGCACGTCTGGTGGTCTTCGAACCCTGTGCGGCGATCGCTCTATATGGACGATGTCCTCTACACCATCTCGCCACGCTCCGTCGTGATGACGGATCTCACCGATATCGGCACCCGGATCGGCGAGATATCCCTCCCGCAGGGTGCACCCTATCCGTATTACCGGGTTTGACGCGGCGGATGGCGGGAAATCCCCCTGCCACCCGCCGCGTTTCGCATGAAACGACAAGAGTCTCCGAAGGCCGCGGGCATACGGAATGCATATGGAAGGCGATGCTGCTCACCACCCGTTTCATACACGGGATCAAGTCCCATAAAACGGACAGCCTTCTCTACCCCTAAAGGCAAGTAGGCCACCCAGATATTTTAATCCTGTATGCTTGTGGCCCTGGACTCATGGGGTTTCCAATGAAAATCGAGCAGGACTCTGCAATGGATAGTTCTTATCGGTCAATACTTTTGCGCCTCCGTACACGGCTTTCAACCGGCTATCCTCATAGGGGGAGACCCCCTCCCCGGTCCACTATACCGGGAGATCCGGGAGATCCGGGAGATACCGGATCCGTGATGCTTCAGAAAACTCATGGATTTTCATCCGTTGAGCCTGCAGCCTCTTCAGTGGGCTTCATACGCGGTTTTATATGAACATGGGTGGTGAGCAGCATCGCCCGCCTTCATTCGGTATGCCTGTAGCCCGAGGCATCGTGTGGTTTCAGGTGAAATATGGCTGTTTTGGGCAATAGAAGATTCCCGACGCCGGATCTGTTCTGCTTCGGTATCCGGCTGCCCGCCGGGTGTCGCTGCGGGGAAAGGAGATTTCATCGCGCCGGGATTAAGGAACCGGATCGGGAGGTCTGCACCCGGCTCATCAATTCCTGTGTATCCCTCGCACCCGGTCTATCGGGCACGAACAGCTTCCTGCGGGTGAGGAGAGCGGTACCCCCTGACCCGCTTGAAGATCTCCATGACGATCAGGATGATCGAGGCAAGGAGTGCGAGAAGGATCCATTCCCCCAGCCGGACCGGGGCGACCCCGAGCGTCTCCTGCAGGAACGGTATGTACATGGAGAGGATGTGGATGCCCTGCGCCGCGATCACGCCCCCGATCAGGAAGTAATTGTTGCTGATCGGGATGCGGAAAAGAGAGCGGTACTCAGACCGGCAGTTGAAGACATGGAAGTTCTCAAGCAGCACCATGAGCAGGATGACCAGATTTCGTGCTTCTGCTTCCGCCCATCCGTTATGCAGCAGCCAGTACCAGAGCCCGAATGCAACGAATGCGATGACGATCCCGGAGACAAGGGTCTGCTTGATCATCAGGTCGTTGAAGATGCCTTCGCCCGGCTTCCGGGGCGGGCGCTGCATCGCTCCCGGTTCGCCGGCTTCAAACGCCAGCGCGGCGCCCTGTATGCCGTTTGTGACCAGGTTGAGCCAGAGGAGCTGGACGGCAACCAGCGGAATGGGCAGCCCGGCGATGAGCGCCGCCATGAAGAGGACGACCTCGGAAAACCCTGTGGAGATAAGGAGATAGGTCACCTTCCGGACGTTGTCGTAGGCATACCTCCCCTCCTCGATCCCGGCGACGATCGAGGAGAAGTTGTCGTCGGTCACGATCATCGAGGCCGTATCCTTGGCGACATCGGTACCCGAGCCCATGGCGACCCCGATATTTGCCGTCCGGAGCGCCGGGGCGTCGTTGACCCCGTCGCCCGTCACGGCGACGAATGCCCCAGCCGTCCGGAGCGCCTCGACAATATGCAGTTTCTGCAGCGGCGTCACCCGGGCAAAGACCTTCTTCTGCCGCACCCGGGTAAGAAACTCCGGCAGATCCGGCGGGCCGATCGCCTCGAGTTCCGCCCCGGTGGTTACCTCTTCCGGGGCATCGGCGATCTGCAGTTCCCGGGCGATGGCGAATGCGGTTGCCGGGTGGTCGCCCGTGATCATCACCACATTCACACCCGCCCGGTGGGCGCGGTCGATCGCCTCCGGCACGTCGGGCCGGATCGGATCGATGAACCCGGCCAGCCCGAGGAGTTCGAGCGGCGGGATATCCGGATCTTCCTCCGATCCCGGCACCGCAGACGCCCTTCCCTCCGCAATGGCGAGCACCCGGTACCCGCTCTCAGAGAGGTCGAGGAGCTGCGCCTCGACGTGAGAGGGGTCGATCGGGACGCTGCCCTCCTCCGTGGCCATCGTCTCGCAGAACGGGAGGAGGACCTCGATCGCGCCCTTGACCGCCACCCGAACATCCTCCTCCTCCCGGTACCAGACGGCCGCGTACCTCCGCTCCGACTCAAAGGGCCGCTCCGCCTCCAGGGAGATCGCCTGCCGAACTGCCGGGACGTCGAGCCCCGCCTTGTAGCCCAGCGCCAGGAGCGCCACGTCCATGGCATCGCCCTGATGGGACCATTCGCCGTCTTTTCGGAGGAGGCTGCCCTCGTTGCAGAGGACTGCAGCCGTTGCCAGCCGCTCTACCTGCTTCCATGCCGATTCGCCGCCATCACGCCCATCTTCAGCCGATACCTCCCCTTCTCCGGCATACCCTGCTCCTGTAACCGAGAACCGCCTGCCGGATGGCAGGAGGATCGTCCGCACGGTCTGCTGGTTCACGGTGAGGGTGCCGGTCTTATCGCTCGCGATCGCCGTGCAGCTCCCCAGGCTCTCGACGGCAGCGAGCTGCCGCACGATGACGTTCCTCTTTGCCATCCTTGATGTGGCGATCGAGAGCGCCACCGTCATTGCGACGGGCAGGCCTTCGGGGATGGCCGACACCGCAAGGGCGACGGCAAGGAAGAATACATCGAAGAAAGCCATCCCCTGCAGGAGGACGATGAGCCCGACCAGCGCGGCGGCAGCAAGGACGGCGATGCTGATCTTTCTCGAGAACTCCTCCATCCGGATCACGAGCGGCGGTCTTCCCATCTCTGTGGTGGAGACCGTCTCTGCGATGAGGCCGATCTGGGTGAGCGAGCCCGTCGCGACGACGACCCCGGTGCCGCGGCCGCCCATCACGGTGCTGCCGGCAAACGCCATGTTCGCCCGGTCGGCGACAGGGATTTTGGCAGCCAGAACCCCCGGACGCTTCTCGATTGCATGCGACTCCCCGGTCAGCAGGGATTCGTCGACGGTCAGGCTCTGTGCCCGGAGCAGGCGGATGTCTGCCGGGATGCGGTTGCCGGACTCAAGCAGGACGATGTCCCCGGGGACGAGATCCTCGGAAGGGACGGTTCTCTCATCGCCACCCCGCCGTATCCGGGCATAAATCTTTAACAGTTCCTGTAATGACGAAGCGCTCTTCTCGGCCTGCCACTCCTGAAAGGTGCCGATGACTGCGTTGAGCAGGATGACCAGGAAGATGAACGTCGCATCGGTGAACTCGGCAAGCACGAGAGAGATGATCCCGGCGGCAAGCAGGACGTAGATCAGCGGACTGGCGAACTGGCGCAGGAAGATGCGCAGGAGAGTCGGGGGCAGGTGTGCGGGGAGAGCGTTCTTGCCGTACTCCTCCAGCCGCTCGGCAGCCTCATCCTCGGTGAGGCCCTGCAGTGATGACTGGAGCTTCTGCATGACCTCGTCTTCACGGAGTGCATGCCAGGGAACTGCATGCTCTTTCGCCTGCGATCTCCTCTCGTTTGTCGTCATTTATCAGGGGAAGTTTGTTCTGCTATTCTCTTAAGCGTGCTCGCATTCCTTCCTAACCGATTCTGTCTGATGTTGCGCTTTGCACTAATATGTATCTGCCCATTCTTTCAAGACAATGGGCTGAGTATTCCCGCGACTTAAGTCGTGGGAGGAATCGGCCCGCCACCGAATCGGCCCGCCACCTATCCCGATACACTTTCACCCCGAGGGGGTATTTTTTATGCCGGGCGAGCGCCAACCGCGACGGTGTATGCAATCGGTGACGAAGTTGCGGTTGTTTGCGTCTCGCAACGAGCGGCGGATGCTGTTCGCCACGATGGAGCGGTACAATGCCGCCTGCAACGCCGCCTCATCGGTTGCCTTTTCTGAACGGCAGTTCTCCAATATCGGCCTGCAGAAGCGGCTGTATCGCCACATCCGGGAGACCTTTGGGCTCTCGGCGCAGATGACCCTTCTTGCCATCCGCAAGGTTGCCGGGGGGTTACCGGAGTACTAAAGAGGCGATCACGGAGCAGAACAAGGTGCTTGCCGCTCGTGGCAAACCCCAAAAGTCCCTCACCGAGCTCTCGTTCCGGGAGCACGGGGGCATCTGCTACGATGCCCGGGTGCTCTCCATTGGGCGGAACCGGGTGAGCATCTGGACGCTGGATGGTCGGATCAAGCTCCGGTACAGCAAATCCGACCACTTCCCGGCGGTCGCGGCCGTCAAACAGACCGATCTCGTCTACCGGGACGGGGCGTTCTGGCTCTACGCGACCGTGGAGACCCCGGATGTCGAGCCTGCCGACCCCACCGAGTATCTCGGGGTCGATCTCGGGGTGGTGACGATCGCCACCACGAGCGACGGGGCACCCTTCTCCAGCGAGGCCACCGAGAAGGTGCGGCGGCGGTACGGGAGGCTCCGGGGAGTTCTCCAGAAGACCGGGACGAAGTCGGCCAGGCGGAGACTGCGGCAGATCTCCGGCAGAGAGCGCCGGTTTAAGACTGATACCAACCACGTCATCAGCAAGAGAATCGTTTGCGCGGCAGAAGGCACGAAGCGGGGGATTGCTCTCGAAGACCTGAAGGGCATCCTCCTGCGGACCACGGTTACAAAGGGCCAGCGCGAACGACACCATAAGTGGCCGCCTCCCCAGCTCCGATCCTTCATCGAGTACAAGGCTCGCCGAGCGGGGGTCCGGGTGACGGTGATCGACGGGGCGTATACGAGCCAGCAGTGCAGCGCCTGCGGGTTCGTCCACCCCGGCAACCGCCCGAGCCAGGCAGCGTTTTGCTGCCTCGCGTGCGGGTATACCGAGAACGCCGATCTGAACGCAGCCAGGAACATCGCTGCCAGGGCCGCCGTCAACCGGCCTACTCGCGTCTGCTCCCCAGACACCGGGGAGAGGTTGAATCGCAAGCCTGCAAAGAGCATGATACCACCTACGGTATCATGCCCCCGACTTCAGTTGGGGGTAGTTGACTATAAACGGACGATGCGCCGTGACGGCATATTGCTCCGTGGATGGCGAGAGCCCTCCATCCCGGGAGGGCGGGCCTGATTGGCGTGCATATTTGAAGATCTCCACCACGACGAGGAGGAGCAATGCAGGGATCACGAGGACGAGCTGCTCGGTCGGATATACCGGAGCCGGGTTGAGCGCATCCTGGAAGAAGGGGATGTACATGGCCCGGGTATGGACACCCTGCGCTCCAGGTATCCCGACGATGATCAGGTAGTTCCAGCTGATCGGGATGCGGAAGAGAGAGCGGTATTCAGACCGGCAGTTGAGGAGATGGACGTTCTCAAGGGTCACCATGAGCAGGACGAGAAGGTTTCGTGCGGCGCATCCCAGCCACCCATGAGCAGCCAGACCACGTCAGTGACGCGATGGCGGCCATCGTGATACCGGATATGGCGGTCTGCGTCACCATCTGCTCGTTGAAGATGCCTTCGCCCGGCTTCCGGGGCGGGCGCTGCATCGCTTCCGGTTCGCCGGCTTCAAACGCCAGCGCGGCGCCCTGTATGCCGTTTGTGACCGGGTTGAGCCAGAGAAGCCGGACGGCAAGCAGCGGCAGGGGCAATCCGGCGAGCAGGCCGATCATGAAGAGGAGGACTTCCCCGATCCCGGCGACGATCGAGGAGAAGTTGTTGTCGGTCACGATCAGAAGGGCCGTATCCTTGGCGACCCCGGTATTTGCCGTCCGGAGAGGCCTCGAGTTATTGTACAACCTCCTCTTCCCCGAGTGCATGCCACGTGATCGCAGGATCCCCCGCACCTGACGCTTCGCCGATCACGATCCTGTTCCGGACAGCCAGATCCCTGGCCTGCCCGTTTCCGTCAGGGTTGATCGCGTGGCGCTGCATACCACATCAGAGGCGATCGAGCAGGTCACGCCTGCTGCAACCACCAGGCGCCCCCCGGGGTTGGGCTGCAGGAGAGGGGTCGGAGGCTTCCTCTCACACAAAGACCTCTGCATAGATATAGTAGCCCGCAAAGATAATGAAGAACAGGGCAACGGCAAAAGTGAGGACGGTGGTATACCAGGCCGGCCTGAACTCGTCCGGCAGCATCCGCAGGTTGAGGTAGAGGGTTGCGCACGCCACCACCGGAATATGGATCGCCTCCACGATCCCGGCCACGATCAGGAACTGCACCGGCTCCGGCCTGATCCAGATGAAGATGGCCGGTATGACGCCCATCAGCCCGAGCAGGTAGGCGTACCGGTAGAAATGCATCGTGACCGCCCTGCCGGCCACCCCGAACTGGCGCAGGATAAAGATCGTGCCCTGCCCGAGCATCCGCGTCCAGCCGTCCAGGTTGGCGACGATGGTGCTCCAGAACGCAAAGAAGGCGGCAAGGATCATCAGCCAGGCGCCGGGGGCGCCCCAGACATCCCCGAGCAGCACGCTCAGCACCGCCGTCACCTCCGGCCCTTCAGGGAGAAGGCCTGCAGGCCTCAATAGCTCGGTGCCAAGGATCAGGAGCGCCACCAGAAGCACCAGCACGATCGACGCGGCGGTGACCGTCGATATGGTCATGATCCGGATCCACGCCCGCAGGCGATCGTGCTGCTCCCGGCTCAGGTCCGAGATATCGACGGCCTCGGCCTCTTCAATCGGCACCGCCTCCTCGGGCTCTGCAAGCGCCCCGCGCTTCTCCTGGACCTTTACGGTAGAGTGAGCCGAACCGTAGCCGCGGGCCGTCAGCCAATAGGAGTACCAGATCAGCCCGGCAGCTCCTGACATCATGAACCCGATCCAGGGAAGGAGCTCGGTGAAGTCCGCGTCGGGCGGCAGGGCCGGCACAAGGCCCGCCGCAAGCGGCTCGACGCCCGGAAACACCACACCTGCCGTGATGATCAGGGCGACGATGATGACGAGCGCCATCACGATCGACGCCCATTCCACCCCCTGATATTTCCCGAAGAAGACCAGAGCTAACGAGATAGCCAGAAAGATGAGTCCCCATACGCGAAAATCTCCCGGTACCGCAAGAATCAGCGCCGAGCTGGCAGCGCCGGCCATCCCGACGATGGTCGTCACCGCCACAAAGATCTGGGGGAGCACGATCAGCCAGACGCCCCAGTTGCGGGGGCCGGGCAGCGTTCTGATTCCCTGAAGCAGGGATCCTCCCGTGACGACCGCGTACCGGCCGATCTCGCGTGCAAGCAGCGCCTTGAGAAAGATCGCAAGGATCATGGTCCAGAGCACGGCATAGCCGTACAGTGAGGCGATCCTTGGCGTAAAGAGCAGCTCGCCTGTGGCAATGGCAGAGATCATCCATATGATACCAGGGCCCACCCACTTTGCGATCTCCCTGCCCTGCGGCGCAGGGGGCACGATCTCCCGCTCTTCAGCCATGGTATGCCTCAATCAGCATCCTTCCTGCTTACTGCCCGGGAGGAGGGGCATGCTGCATCTCCTCAAACCGTGCATGCTCCCTGCCGAGCTCTCTCCGGTGTGTCGGCGTCCCGATGGGCGCGTGTTCGGGGGTTTCCCTGCCCTCCGCATAGGCAAGGTAGAGGACGCTGTTGATCAGGCCGATATGCGTGAATGCCTGCGGGAAGTTGCCGAGAAACTCGCCGGTCTCCGGATCGAACTGCTCGGCATAGAGGCCCACATGGTTCGCATGGCCGATCAGGTGCTCGAGGATCTCGCGGGCTTCCTGCGTCCGGCCCGATAAAGCGAGGGCATCGATCAGCCAGCAGGTGCAGAGCCCAAACGCCCCCTCCTCGCCGGGCAGCCCATCGTCGGTCCGATAGCGGTAGACGAACTCATTCTCCGTCAGGCGCTCGAGCGTCCGGTCGATCGTCCCCTGGACCCGCGGATCCTCAAACGGGAGGAACTCAAGGAGCGGGATGCGGAGGTTGGCGGCATCGAGATCCTTTGAACCGAACGCCTGCACAAACGCCCCGACGCCGGGATCGTAGCCCTCCTCAAGCACCCGGGCGCGGACCCTCTCGCGGGTCTCCCTCCACCGCTCCACATCGCCTTCGAGGCCGAAGTCCTCGGCGAGATGGATTGCCCGGTCAAGTGCCGCCCAGATCATCACCTTTGAATAGACGAAATGCCTGGGCTCGGTCCGGACCTCCCATATGCCGTAGTCCGGCTCTTCCCAGACACTGCACGCGTGGTCGGCGACGTCCCGGAGAAACTCCATGATATGCCTCTCAAGCTGAACCCCACGCCGGAGCAGCTCATAGCCGGTCATGAGCAGTTCCCCGTAGACCTCAAGCTGCAGCTGCTCCGCCGCTTCGTTCCCGATCCGCACCGGCCTTGAGCCGCGGTAGCCCTCCAGGTGTGTCACCTCCACCTCTTCCAGATCCGACTCCCCGTGGACGCTGTACATGATCTGCGGCCCCACGCCCGCCTCGAAATGCTCCTCTGATACCCGCTCCATCCAGGAGAGGAACTCGACCGCCTCTGCTTTATGCCCGAGGGAGACAAGTGCCTGTGCGGTCAGCGATGCGTCCCTGATCCAGGCGTACCGGTAGTCCCAGTTTCTTATGCCGCCGATCTCTTCGGGGAGCGATGTCGTCGGTGCGGCGGCGATCGCTCCCGTCTCGGTGTGCGCCAGCATCTTGAGCACGACCTCCGACCTGAGCAGGAAGGGGAGCCAGTCGCCCGCCCAATCATGGGAGTGCGTCGTCCCCTCACGGTGCGCCCATGCCTGCCAGGCTTCGACCGTCTCCTCGAGCATCACCATCGATTGATCCGGATCGTTTCCCGTATCCTCCGAGTTCCAGCGGGTAATGAGCAGTTTCCGGTCTCCTGCCTTCATCGGCAGGCGGCCATTGAGCACCGGGCCGAAATCCTCGTCGGCAACGTCGCCGTCCGCTCCCGAGAGGGTCATGGTGATATCGCCATCGGTAGCTGCCCAGCCGCCCTCGACCCTGCGGATCTCCATATGGGAGCGGGCGAAGTCGAACCGGGGCGACCACTCGACCTCCGCCTCGAGATCGCCGCCGCTGCACTCAAGGATCCGATGGATATCGTTTGTGCCGTCCGGCCCGCACCTGCCCTGGATATCGCCCTTGATCGGCATCATATCGGTCACCGCAAGGACGGCTTCGCCTGCTTTAAATTTCGTTACAACAACGGCCGTATCCTTGATATACTCCTGCTCACCCATCTCCGCACCCGGGAGCGAGACCTTGAACCGGCCGCCGCGGCGTGCATCAAGCATTGCCGCAAAGACGCTTGCACGATCCAGATGCGGGAAGCAGCACCAGTCGATGGAGCCGTCCCTGCATACCAGCGCTACCGTCCTGAGGTTGCCGATCGCCGCGTAATCAGCTATGGGCCTGTAGTCTCCTGATTCTGGCATAATTCCGCCCTTACCCGGCCGCTGCAGGGATCGCCCGCCCGGCCAGCGCCGGAATCACCTTTTTGCCGAAATCCCGGATGAATCGTTCCTGCTCCCGGTTCACGTTATGGAGGATGAGGTGTGTGAACCCGAGATCCATGTATGCTCCGAGCCATTCGATATGCCGGTCCGCATCCGCGGAGATGTTTACGTGCCCGTGCAGCCGGTCGGGAGAGACCATCTCTCCAGCTGCATCAAACATCTCCGGCGTCCGGAGATTGGCAAGGACGGAGCTGGCAAAGATATTGTTCCGCCACTGATCCCATGCCCCCCGGATTGCCTCCTCGTCGCTCTCCGCATAGGAGATCTGCACCTTGAGGTACATCGGCTTCCCCTTCCCGCCGCCACGGTGGAACGCAGAAACAACCTTCTTCAGCTCATCGGGAGGCTTTGATACGGTGATGAGCCCGTCTGCCCATCCGCCGATCCATTCTGCCGTCTCCGCCGTGATGGCGGCACCGATCAGGGGAGGGGGATGCGCCGGGCGGGTGTAGAGGTGCGCTTCCTCGACCGTGTTTCTGCCGTGGCGCGTCACGGTCTCGCCTGCCCAGAGTGCGCGCATGATATCGGCGGCCTCGCGGAGGCGGGCGTTGCGCTCCGCCTTTGCAGGCCAGCGTTCCGATGTGATGCCCTCGTTGAGGAGCTGCCCGCTCCCCACGGCGATCCAGAACCGGTTCGGGAACATCTCGGCGAGGGTTGCGGCCGCCTGGGCGATGATGGCCGGGTGGTATCGCTGCCCCGGTGCGCTCACCACCCCGAACGTCAGCGAGGTCGCCTGCAGCGCGGCGCCGAGCCACGACCAGGCAAACCCGCTCTCCCCCTGGCGGCTGCTCCACGGATGGAAGTGGTCAGACGACATTGCTGCCTGAAATCCGGCAGACTCCGCCACACGGACGAGATTCAGCAGGGCGCTCGGCGGGAACTGTTCGTGCGAGGCGTGATACCCGATCGTCACCATCGCAAGGCCCCCCCGTCTCCCTTCCGGGAATGTCGCTTGATGCAGTTCGTCGGATTTCATCGTGATACCGGACGAGTGGCAATGATATAAAAACATAATCCGTCTGGAGAAGAGACAGCGGTGCAGCCCGATATACCGATACGCATACCCGGTTCGAAATATTGCGCTCATACGGCAGATTCGGAAGGGCCGCTTCGGGCAGCTGCCTTTGCCCTGCCCGGACAGAATATCGGGCGGGCGACGATATCCGGGAGGGATGTGCCATATGCACTCTTCCCGCACGCAGCGATAGCGGGTCAACCGGAACGACAATGAAGCCCGGCGGGACGCAGGCGCAACTGCCGAACATTGATGCATCGCGCGCAGGTGAGGGTATAGATATCTGAATCCGTTTCTTCTCGGCGGTCCCGTTGCAGTGGATCGCTGCGACGCTCTCCCGGCCCACTGTATCGGGACAGCCGCCGGGAAAAGTCGGAACCGGGATATCAGCACTCGCTTAAACGGATTTCATGGCCGTAGCCATGCCGCTCGGGGTGCAGGGCAGGTCAGATGAATATCAATCCTGTTTCTGAAACAGGATACTCTCACGCTCGGTTTCCTGCGCCCCTGTCCCCGCCCCCGCCGGGATGCCCTCCCCGGTCCACTGCAACAGAACCCTCAGAATATAATCCGGATCCGGGAGAACCATATTCAGTTCAGTTTCACATGAAACGCCCATGAAGCCCCCCAGATGGGCTACAGGCCCAACGGATGAAAATTCTCGACGCTGCACCGATACAACTGTCCTGTTTTCGCAGATTATCCCGGGACAGTGGACCGTGAGGAGTATCCTCATGGGGGGACCGGGGAGGGGGAAACCCCCTTCCCGAGAGCCGCCTCCACCTGCGAGGATAGTCTGTGGGAAGCCGTGTACGGGAGTGCAAAAACCAATCGGCGAGAGACCTCCATTTCAGAAATCGGCTCGCACTCTCATGTGACATTGATACGACAATCCAGTGCCGCTCTGGCTTTCTGGAAACATCTCTTATGGGAGACACCCCCTGCCCTTCATCGCGATATATTAATCACGTTCCGGCGCCGGGTATCTCCCGGATGACCTGCATATGGGTGAGCCACCGGAGTGCAGGCGGTCGGTGCTATCCCCGCGGCAGAATCTGCGGTCTGCTGCCCTCACCCGTGGATCATCGTCAGCATCATCCTGAACCGGGTCGTTGCATGGACTGCATGGGGTTTGTTCGCCGGCATGATGATCATATCGCCTTCATGGAGGCGGTGCTCAATGCCGGCAATGGTAACCCTCGCTTCTCCTTCGAGCACGGTGATGACTGCGTCGTAGGGGGCGGTATGCTCGCTCAGTCCCTCTCCCTCGTCGAAGGAGAAGAGCGTGATCGTGCCTGCTCCCGTGAAGACAAGCATCCGGCTCACGACTGATCCGGGCTGGTAGGGCACGAGCTCGCCGGGATTGATCACCCGCTCTTCGAGACCTTCTCTCTTCTCGCTCTTCATGCCCCGTACCTACTTCCTCCGGCGTATTGGATGTTTCCCCGGCAGGAGCGCATCGGGACAGCAGCACTCGCTTCCCGCAGCTACCGTATCGAGACGCTGAGCCTGTTTTCTCGCGTCAACGTCTCGCTGGTGGACGTCAGCGTCCCCTGTATTTCGATGCCGGGCGGCGCGTGATCGGGAACTTTAAGCGTATATATCACCGTTCTGGGGTACGGCGGTCCCCGTGTCCCGAGGTCATGCCGTTCGCGGAACAGTGGCCCTGCTGTCACATGCAGCTCCATATGCACGGACTCGGAAAAATTCTCGTCCGCCTCTATCAGAACAGTATACCTGATGGTCTCGCCCGGGGATGCAGAGATGTCTTCCGGTGTTACCGAGACCCGGAACGTCGGAGGATCGGCCTGAAGTGCCTGTGTCGCGTCCGCGGAAGGTGTCGATGTCCCTGCCGGAGATGGTGGATCGGCCTGCGGCGCCCGGGTCTCTGCCAAAGGCACCGGTGTCTTCGAAGCAGTCGGCGGACTGGTCTGCGGTGCCGGTGTTTTTACAGGAGAGAGTGTATCGAGGGAAGACGGTTCCGCCTCCGTGGGGCCCGGAGAAGGTGTGCCGATGGGAACGGCCGGCAGGGTGGTTGTAGCGATAGTGGCGGTGGGTTGGGGTGGAGTGGCCGGCGGCGCCGGGGTTTCGCCGGACATGAATGGTATGTCTCCGAACGCCCCGGAGGCAACGACGGCAGCCATCCCGAGCAGTACGCAGAGTGCGAGGACTGCAGGCACTTTTCTCCCGGAAAGAAGGCTACGACCTCTGGCAGGCGGACGGTTTCCCCTGCCGGAATCTGCGGGAGCACCTGCTCTGCCGGCTGCGATATCGTCTCCTCCTTTGATCGCTTCGAGCCATGCGTCCCTCTCCCTGCTCCGCTCCTCCCCTGGTCTCTGGGAGAAGACAAGTATGAGAGTCCTGGGTTCGCCCCGCGATGAGCGCACCGTAAGCGACAGGGTCGGTTCCCCCGCACCGGTCTCACCCGCTTCGGCATTGAGTATCCGGGTGCGGGGTATCATGCGTGGCGGAGAGGAGGAATCCTTGCCGGCATCGGCGAGCAAGATTCTGACATCGGTCAGTGTTGCCCTGAACTCCTGCGATTTAACCAGAACATGCATCGCTTCCAGAAGAACCCGCTCGTTTGGGGGTGGGCGTTCCATGGGATCTGGTTGGATATCGGGGGTTATAATACTGCAACAATAATATTAATATCTGGTTAAAAATCGAACAAGGCGCAATTCTTCAATCCCGCTCTGCTCACTCACCCGTATGATGAAACGCAGAGAAAGCCCTCCACGCTGCAGGCGCTACCGATGAAACCCACGGCCGGGTGACAGCCATGGGTGCGGATCCCCCCCGATTGCCGGTACACCGCAGGTTTGCAGGCGGTTCTGTGATATCCGTTGCGCTCAGCAGGCCGATGCCCTCCCACGGCCCCATGCGTTGTTTGCCACGCGATCCGCAACAGGCATGCGGCTCGAAATCCCCATGGATCGGAGGGGGGGCCTGATCATCAGGGTGCGCTCTTCCCCATACAACCTGGCCTCATCGTGAGTGCGCGGCCGGATTGGGGGACGCCCGGGACCGTGCGGTCCCCTCCCGTGCCCGGAGAAAATCCCATTCTTTATTCGGCATGCTCACGACATGCTAAGAGATCTCTGTGTACTATCACCTGATACTGACAGACAGCTGCAACCTCTGCTGTACATACTGCAGGGCAAAGGCGTTCGATCTCCCCGAATATCCCGATTCCAAGATTGCGATCGACGATACGCCTCCGCCGGATCTGGCGATTGATCACGGTCTGCTGTATGCCTTCCTGCGAAGAGATCCCGACGCCGTCCTGACGTTCTATGGCGGCGAGCCGCTCTTGCGGATCGATCTGATCCGGGAGATCATGCACCACGCGCCCGCAAAGGGTTTCATGCTGCATACAAACGGCCTCCTGCTCGATCGCCTCGAGAGGGAGCTGGTCAACAGGCTCGACGCCATCTTCGTCTCGATCGACGGTCCGGAAGACCTCAACGACGCGTACCGGGGAGAGGGGACATTCCGCAGAGTGATCGCGAATCTGAAAAAGATTATCGCAAACGGTTATCAGGGCGAGATCATCGCGAGAATGACCGTCGCGGAAAAGACCGATATATGGGAGGCGGTCCAATATCTTTCCCGCAATGCCGAGTTCCCGTTCACCTCCGTACACTGGCAGCTCGACGCGAACTTCTCGCAGGATTTTCATCAGCGGGATTTTGCGTCCTGGGTATCGGCGAGCTACAATCCCGGGATCCGGGCGCTCGTGGATGCCTGGGTTGAGAGGATGCGCAAAGAGGGTGTGGTGCTGCGGTGGTATCCGTTCATCGCCACCATGCAGGATCTGCTGCTCGGGCAGAAGAGCCTGCTCCGTTGCGGCTGCGGCCACGCGAACTACACCATTCTGACGGACGGCAGTATCGCACCCTGCCCCTGCATGATCGGCATGAAGGAGTATTATCTGGGGCATATTGCACGGGACGACCCCTGCCATCTCGGGATCGCATCCGTCGAACAGCCCTGCCGGGACTGCTCTCTCCTGGACTTCTGCGGCGGGAGGTGCCTCTACGCAAATATCATGCGCCCGTGGCCGGAGGAGGGCATAAACCTCGTCTGCAGCACCGTGGAGAACCTGCATGGGGCGCTGCTCGCCGCCCTCCCCGAGGTGAGGAGGCTCATTGGAGAGGGACGCATCTCGATCAATGATTTTGAGCATGCCAGATTCAACGGCTGTGAGGTCATCCCCTGACCGAAGCGGGCCGGAGAGAGAGCAGGATATTCTGCGCCTGCCCTCCGGCTGCCAGCACCCTCACCTCCGCGCAGCCGCTGTGCCGGCTTTTATCACCATGCATGATGAAAACGTACCCGAGGGCAGGAAACCATGGTGTCGATCGGCATGCTGCTCTGCAGGGTGGGCATCCATGCCTGGGGCAGGAGACGCGGGTACAATGAGTATGCATCCAACGTGATCGAGTGGGAGCAGCGGTGCGAACGGTGCGGAAAGAGGAAACAGTGGATTGAGGTGAAGAAAGGGAGGAGATAGACGGCGTGGCATGCGCACTGCCGGGGGCATGCGGGATCAGAGGATCATCGCCAGCCGGATCAGCACAATGAGCGTGGCAATCAGTATTGCAGCGATCAGGGCGCCGAAGATCGCTGCGCCGACTTTTATCGAGACGCCGTGAGCCTGGAGCGTGCCGCATGCATCCCGCACCGCCTTTGCCGATTGCCCGGCATCTGCAAGGACGCTCCTCGATTCTGCCACGGCATCGTCGATGCTGTCGAGCAGGCTCTCGATGCGTGGCTGCTCGACCTCCCTGAACCGCCGCAGGCTCTGCCGCATCTCGTCGAGGGTCGCCGGGATGGGTCCCGGTTCATCGACAGGCAGGTATTCGATCCGGAAGATCTCATCATCAATCCGCTGCCGTTCCCGTTCATAGAAACCGATAAGCCCCCTGACCATGGTGTAGTTCCCGAGACAGATATCGATCTCCCGGTACTGCGGATGCGGCGGGACCTCTGCCCTGCTCCTGGTTTCGTCACCGGGTTCGGGCGAACACCCTCCGGCGTCGCCCGCCGGCGCAGAAAAGAGTCCGGGGTTCAGTCTGGCGAGTTCCTCCTGCAGGTTGAGAGCGAGCGCTGTATGCTTCTCGATAAGCCGGGCGTAGGCATCCCGCTCGGCTTTTTTCTGCTCAAGCCTTTGCTGCTCGTCTTCTGATAGCTCCGAGATCGCCACCGGCTTCCACGTTCTCGCGGCAAAAAGCGCCTTCACCTCCCCGAGCACCCCTTCGGACTCTTCCAGAGTATCACCGGCAGCGTCGAGAAGCATCTCTATCCGGGGCTGCTCGATCGTATTGAACCGCAGCAGCGACTCCTTGATGAAATGGGCGCCGACCGGCACCACACCGGGCGCTCTATGGAGGATATCATCGATGGCTGCTCTGACGACGGCCAGCCTGCCAAGGATTCTGGCTTTCTCCTTCATTTCGTCTGTGATCGCCCGGGAGTCATCCGCGAGGAAGTCGGGCAGGGAGAGATCGTCACCCTTCCAGCCGTGGGATCTCAGCTCTGCAAGCAGTTCCGCCTCTTTTATCCGGAGGATACGCACCCGCCCTGTCTCCTTCTTGGTCAGAGCGCCCTCACTGCGCGGCACCTCCTGCCAGGCTGCCATCAGCCCTTCGAGCTCGTTTATAAAGGACGTCAGGTCTTCTCCCAGCCTCACCATCGTCGATCCGGCGATCGTAAGCACCTCCTCCATGCCGTCTGCAATCTCTTCGGCGGCCTCGCTCGCCTGCTCAGCGGCTCTTCCCGCTTCATAGACGGTCTTCTTCCCGAGCGTGTACAGTCCGCCGGTAGCAATCTCCAGCATTCGATCGGCCCATGCCATCTCTGCTCCCTCCCCATGCCGCCTGACCCCGGCAGCCCTATTCCCCGGGCCATGCGGCAGTCCGGTCTGGGCCGTATGGAATGTTATACGTTGAGGTCTCTGCCGCCT
Organism: Methanomicrobiaceae archaeon; assembly: GCA_020854755.1. GTDB lineage: Archaea > Halobacteriota > Methanomicrobia > Methanomicrobiales > Methanoculleaceae > JAHKLN01. The sequence continues at coordinate 18,292 of JAHKLN010000008.1, forward strand.
GCCATTGCCCGGGATTGCGGCAGCCCGCCTCCGCACTGATCGCCTCACCCGATCTCGTCCGTACCTCTGGACATATCGTAGAGGAGAGCGGAGAGGGCAACGAGCACGATGGGCATGATCAGGTTGAACCAGGGGAGCTCCCCATACACCGGGGCTGTTCCGAGGAGAAAGACAGAGTACCCGGCGATCGTCGCTGCCCGGAAAGTGCCCTGTATCCTGATGCAGAGGATGCCGGCAATGCCGAAACCGAGGCTGGCAAACCCGACCGCCTTCCGGATGAGACTGCCTGCAGGCAGCCCTGCAGCGGCTGCCGTGCCTGTGTCGAGAATATGCCCGTAGAACCCGACAAGCCCGGCAATCCCGATGCCGATGAGGATGCACCAGAAGAGACAGATCTCGATCGCCTGGGCAGGGGTCAGCGCTTCCTTCTCGGCATGGAGATTGATCCCTGCTGCGAGGATCATCAGGATACAATACCCTGCCCAGATCGAGATCGACATGATGCTCAGGCGGTGAAGTGAACGATCCTCCATATAAGAATTGTGGTTCCCGGTCTGGAAGAGGCCTCCGCACGCCGCGGGGTGTCTGCGTGTGCCCCGATCCACACCTGCGCTTTCTTCAGCAGAGGAATGCCCGAACCCGCGTGTCAGCATCGGCCGGCGGTTCTGTGCAGGGGGCGGGATTGGACGGGTTGCTGCCTGATCCCGGATCAGGGTTACCTTCATATAGCATAACGTCCGTCACTGGCAGACAGAGGAGGTGCTGGACTATGGGACTTGTGGATTGTTGCAGGCAGCAGGTCGTAGCGGTCTCCCCCGATACGTCCATTCTTGATGTCGCGAGGGTGATGGAGGAGAAGAACGTCGGAAGCGTGATGATTGTTCGTGGCGAGAAGCCTGAAGGTATCATCACCGACAGGGACATTGTGTTGCGGGTCTGTGCCAAAGGCATGGCCATGGACAGCGTCAGGGTGGAGGATGTCATGACGAAGAATCTGATCACCCTGAAGGACGATACCGGCATATACGAGGCGATCGAGCGGATCAAGGACGCCGGTATCAGGAGAATGCCGATCGTGGACGATGCCGGCATGCTGATCGGGATCATCACGCTCGACGACGTTATCCGCATGATCGGTGAAGAGATGGCGAATATTGCCGAGAATATTGAGAAACAGAGTCCACCGCTGCCACGGTGAGACGGACAACGGGCTGCAGGCCATCCGGATTGCCAGGGCGGCCCTGGTATGGGGGTCTGTATCCCCGGGTACCGTTTTTCGGACGGAGAAGGCCAGTTATTCTATCGGAAGAATTTGCCGCCGCCTGCCTGCATCGTGTAACTCATTCTGACCATTCAGGGCCGACATGGACGTAATCGTCATTCTTCCTGAAAAACCGGCAGGTTTCGGTCAAGCCGTGCTCTCACACGACATCCAGGCCGAGCATGAGTCCGACGATGAAGAAGGCAAACACCACAACCAGAATGACGGGGATGACGAACCGGAGCAGGATGATGGTGATCCCGGGGAACTGTACCCGGCTGCTCCGGTTGATCTCCTCCAATATCTCTTCAGGATTCCAGAACCAGGCTATTCCGACGACAAGGAGCGCCGCGACCAGAGGCAGCAGCAGGGTGCCGAAGAGCAGATCCACAGTATCCAGAAACGGCCTGCCCATCACGATAATCTCCCACCCGGCATAGCTCAGCGCAGATGGAAGCCCGAGGATTGCAACCAGGGACGCTATCAGCAGCGTTGCCCGCCTCCGGGAGAACCGGGCCTCGTCGACGAGCGCCGCGACCCCGACCTCCATCATGGAGACGAGTGATGAGATTGCACCGATAAGGAGCAGGAGGAAGAACATCGGCCCGAAGATGAAGCCGAGAGGCATCACCGAGAAGATGGCCGGCAGGGTGATGAACGCAAGCCCGGGGCCGGAGACGGGATCGAATCCGAAGGTGAAGACGATCGGAAAGATGATCAGCCCTGCCATCAGCGCGACAACGACATCGGTACCGGCGATCATCATGGTGGATGCCGGAATATCCTCCTTCTTTGAGAGATAACTCCCGTATGTTATAAGGATCCCGAAACCGGCGCTGAAGGAGAAGAAGACCTGACCAGCAGCCATGAGCCAGATGCGGGGGCTTGCAAGGGCGGCAATTTCGGGCGCCAGATAGTATGCGACCGCCTCGCCGAGCCCGGGCAGCGTGAGGGCTTCAAAGAACATGATGAGAACAAAGAGAAAGAGCAGCGGCATCAGGTAGGTATTGGCTCGCTCGATGCCTGCCTTGATGTCGAACTGGACAATATACAGAACCAGCAGGAGCGACGCGAAGAAGGCGATAAGCGGCAGATATGAGGCAGTGTACTCGCTGAAGTCGGCATAGCCGATAACAGAGAAGGCGAGATACGAAAGCACCCACCCGGTGATGACCAGGTAGTAGCTGAAGATGACAACCGTCACGCCAATCGGGATCAGCCCGAGGAATCTCAACCGGGGGTCTATCCGCTTCAGCGATGTGATGACGGATCCCTGAAAACGCCTGCCCGCGGCGAACTCCAGCATCATGAGGGGCATGCCGAAGAAAATGGCACAGATGGCAAACGGAATGAGAAACGCCCCGCCGCCGTTCTCTCCGACGATATAGGGGAACCGCCAGAGGTTGCCGAGCCCGACGGCTGATCCGATGGTTGCCAGAATGAATCCGAGCCTCGACCACTCTGCCCTCACGATACTACCTGCTCTCCACTCTTGCGAGCAAGGCTATTAAGATTGCGGGACGAGAAGCAGAGAATCCGGCCGGCGCAGCGGAGAGAATACCGCAGGCGCGACCGAGGGGGATTTCCCGGAGTTCGGATACGATCTGCAGATCGGTGGCGCACCCGGGAAGGAGGTCTCTCCCATCTCGCAGACCGGGACTTAAGAAGCATGCGAGTATGGGTTTCTGTCCGCCCATTGCCATGAAGTGGAGGGAAGGTGATAGCCCCCACCCCCTGCCGATGCGTTTCCCATGAAACGAGATGAGCCCCCGGAGGCCACAGGCATACCGGATGGAAGCATATGGTGACATTCACCATCCATTTTCATATAAACTCTCATGCACCGGCGATCGGTGCAAGCGCAGCCATGAACATCCCTTGCGTTCTGTGCCGACACCCCGGGTCCGGTTTCTCTCCTCTGGTTCTCCC
>JAHKLN010000044.1 GCA_020854755.1 Methanomicrobiaceae archaeon
AGATACCGGATCCGTGATGCTCCAGAAAACTCATGGATTTTCATCCGCTGCGCCTGCAGCCCCTATCGGGGGCTTCATGGACGTTTTATATGAAAGCGGGTGGTGAGCAGCACCGCCCACTTTCATCCTGTATCCCTGTGGCCCTGGACTCATGTGATTTTGTGGAAAAGCAATTTACTCTGAAATTCGAATATGCTCGCTGCTTGAGCGATCTACTCCAGTACACGGCTTCCTATTGCCTATCGCCTCAGGGGGAGGGGGCCTGCCTCCTGCCGCCGGATCAGCCCGTCTTTATCGTCGCGCCGCTGTTTCTGGCCGTGGTGAGCAGAATTGTTCCGCCCATGCCGTCGAGCGCCTCTCCTGCCGCCCGCTCCACCTCGCGCATCCCGCTGTCGCCGACGGCATAGACCGTCGGCCCGAACGAGCTCATCCCCGCGCATGCCGCTCCCGCCTCGCAGAGCGCGCTCATGAGCGACGGAATGAGCGGAGGCTGCCCGGCGATCTCGAACCTCTTGAACCCGAGGTTCTGAATCCGGTTGACAGACGATCCGAAGATATCCAGATCCTGCTCGATGACTGCGGGCAGCATCCTCATCAGCACCTCGTGGCAGAGCTTCCGCACCTCAGCGAGGGAGACCGGGCAGTGTGCCCTGAAGAGATCGACCTCTTCGCCTCCGTGCGCGCCTTTTCTGACAGCCGGGGTGACGAGAAGGATCTTCCAGTCGTCGGGGAACGGGTGGCGCGCGATCACCGGGGCCGGACTGATGCCCCGTGAAGCGGCCGAGGGGCGGAAATCCTCTTTCCCGCCCGGTTGCCCGAACCGGTGCCCGCCGTCAACGATGAAACCCCCCGCCTCAAAGGCGGCGGTCCCGATCCCCGACGTGCCGCCCCTGCCGACGATCCCGGCGAGATATCGAACCGAAACAGCCTTCCCATAGAGTTCGCAAACCGCGCGGGCAGCCGCGAGCGCAAGCTGCGTCCCGCTCCCGAGGCCGACATGATGCGGCACCGTATCCTGCAGCCTGATTGCCGCCCCACTGGAGATGCCGAGACGGCCGAGCACAGCACGGGCCGCTTCCTCTACCCGACGCCTGCTCTCCTCGTCGCCGCCCTGCACCAGAACCGTGCTCTCGTGCCGTGCCTCAAGGAGGATGCCCGGGTGATCGAGCGCGATTCCGATCCCGCCGTCAACCCTTCCCAGGCTTCCGTTCAGGTCAATGAGACCGAGGTGAAGGCGGGAGGGTGCGTCAACCAGCACGCGGGGCGCATCGGCAAACGCGGTGCGGGGGAAGGTCTCCTCAATGGCAATCAGGGGCTCTTCCCGGTGGATGATCCGGTACTTCCGGGAGAGCAGCGCCTCCTCGGGCTGAATCGAGAAGATCCGGCTCATATTCGCATCTGCGCGAAGCATGCGTGCATGCAGGATCTCGCGCCGGGACTCGATCCGGTGGGTGCGCAGAATCCTGCCGATCGGGATGTCTGCCCGCATCAGATCCTGCCTGAACTCAGGCGCGAGCCTCTTTAAGGGCGTGTGCGATACAGCGTAGATGAGCACGTCGCCGGTCCTGCCGTCCTTCAACTCCACCACGCGGTAGTTGACCGGCTCGCCCGCTTCGATATCGAGCGATTCGGCGACATCGGCATCTGCCTGAACCACTTCCTGCACAAGCGTCGTGATCTCGACCGGGTTGCCGGTCACCATCTCGAGAAGGTTCGTCACCGATCCGTCGGTGCCGAGCAGGACTTTCTGCACCGGGGAAAGCCCGCCTGCTTCCTGCTCGAGATCAAGGATCACCCGAGCCAGTTCTCCTGGTGTCAGCGTCTTCATGGCTCCTGTTCAACAATAGATCGGTGTATGGGCATATAAAGGAATGTACGGCAGGCAGGTGTATGGCAGTTGTGCAGGACCGGCGGGTTCCACCCCAGACAGGCGCTGATAGTGATCTGTAAACGCTCCTGGCCGGGAATGCGCCGGTGGGTATCAGAAGATCCTGCGCCAGGCAGGCCACCGGCGCACCCCGATGAAGCACGTCACCGTACTGGAGTTCCCGGACCGCCGGTTCTGCCAGACTGCACCTGCCTTCGGGCACCGTGCATCAGATCAGGACTTTTCAGCGAGGCTCCTTGATGAACCTCCACAGCCGGTAGGGGAATCTCAATGGTTTTGACAGCAGTACAAATTTTGAATGAATCGGGACATGTTCAGCCCCGAACTTGGCCTTGTTGCGGAAGCGGGGATTGCCCGGGTCGAGCCTCTGCCGGCCGAAGGATATCTTCTCGTATCCGTTGTCCCATGCCCAATTGATCAGGTCCCAGTAGACCATGTAGGTGGGAGTGTATCCGCCCGGAAGTTTTCGATTCAAGGCCATATACTCGAAATAGGCTGTCTTCTTATCCCGATCAGCAATGGTCAGCGTTCCGCCTGCAAAATCACCCCCACTGGTTGACACTGCTATTCTCACGTCCTTTGCTGGAAACATCTCCATAAGATTCTGGAAAAAGGAAAACGGCAGGATATCCCCCTTGAGATACATGGTGTTTTCCGCATAGTAACGATAAAACATCTCAATATCGGCCGGTGCACGCGTCTCCCTGACTTCAAAACCATTGTTCTCGAGCCTATGGAGGTGCTTTCTCGTCTTTTTTGAGAGATTTTCCCATATGGCATCCGGGGGTGTCGTATTTAAGTCTACCATCATATTGCCTGTATATGCATCCGAAAAATTATCGCAGGCGATTCTGTCGAGGACATCCCGGTTATACGAGGTGAACCTGAGAAACGAGCACTCCTTCGAGAAGAGCGCCAGAACGTCATTGATCCGGTTGATATCGAACGAATCATCCAGTATGATGTTGTTGCATTCGGAGTGGGGTATGGCGTCCAGCCCCCTGAAATACCGTACCGATCGTGTTATAAACGGCCATATGCCCATGACCTCCCGATCCTCAAGGATAAGGTAATACGTCAGTTTCAGGTCCAATGCATGTTCAAGGAGTTCCTTCCATTGCATGCTGTGAAAAAGAGTCCCCTCACGGGATTGTCTGTTGAACTCTTCCCAGAGGAAAGCATTCTTCTCAGACAATGCCTCAATGGAGTAGGTCATGGCGGAAGCACATGACCGGCACCGATAATAATGTTTTCCACCTACCGTCGATTCCAGCATTCGGGGGTTATCCTGCCATTCTGTTCCCTGATGGCAAACCCTGCAGCCTCACGCCATATCGTTGCACCCGTCTTATACTCCCCTCGATCAGAGCCGGGTCGAGCGGTGAACGGCACCCGGTCTTCCTCCTGCGTGCCACCGGAAACAATCAGAGGTGATAGATGAGCACAGCCGGATACCGGGAGATCGGGAATGCGTCTGCTATCAGATGGATAATGCCGCTCTTCTATGGATGAAACTCACATGTTGCCCTTCAGACTGCAGGCGCAACTGATGAAAATCCATGAGCGGATATCGATATCCCGGGTCCGGTTTCTCTGATCGTCCTGGCGCAGTGGACCGGGGGATATCCCAATGGGGGTGGGGACCCTCCCCCCATGAGGATGTCTTCCTCGGTCCACCGTACTGGGAGCTCCAGAAACTAAAGAATCCGTGATGCTCCAGATAACTCATGGATGTTCATCAGTTGCGCCTGCAGCCCCTTCCGGTGGCTTCATACGTTTCCTATGAAAATCAAGCCGGATTCTGCAATAGATGGTTCTTTGCGGTCAATACTTTTGCGCCTCCGTACACGGCTTCCCACCGGCTATCCTCATAGGGGGAGGCAGCGTGCGGGGAGGGGGACACCCCCTCCCCGGTCCCCACCCCCATTGGGATAGGATACCTCTCTCGGCCCACTATACCGGGAGACCCGTGAAATACTGGATCCATGACACTCCAGAAAACTCACGGATTTTCATCGGTTGCGCCTGTAACCGTAAACGGCTTCATGGGTGGTTTTATATGAAAGTGGGTGGCAAGCAGCACCGCCCACCTTCATGCTGTATGCTTGTGGCCTCGGACTCATGTGGTTTCATGGAAAAAACGAGCAGCAGAACTGTCCGGGAGTCTCAATAGCATCCCCTCAGCCCGTACGCTGGATATATGCTCTCCTCATTTGGGGATGGAACAGAACGGTCCGGTCATCACAGGAAAAGGAACGCTGCCCGAACTATTGAACCCGATCCCGTGCATGAGCAGGAAGATGATAGAGCTGTAGAGGCGAGGCCATTTCACCCGTATTTCATTGAGGTGAGTGCCCCGGAATATCGTTGCTCGAGATCAGGGATCACCTGCGCCAGTTTTCCTGGTGTCAGCGCCTTCATGCCCCCATCCGGCAATAGATCGCTGCAGGGGTATATACAAGGACGCACGGCAGGCGGGTGGACGAGAGCTGCCCGGGTCTCCAGGATTGCGACTGCGTACCGGAGGAAGCATTATTGCCGCGGGCCTGCCCGGCGGCTGCTGCATATCGGGTGATCCCTGTAGCGTTAGTCGCTGGGAATGCCGCTGTCGCAGGAGAGGGCCAGGCGAAGCGAGCGATCGGCGCTATCGAGGGTAACGCGGCCGATGCTTACCCTGCAGTTCCTGCCCTCCGCGATGATGCATGCAATCAGGCTGCAGGTTGCGCAGGGGTAGACCTCGCAGCATTCCGGGGAGGCCTCCCGGTGTGAGGCGCAGCCTGAAAAGAACCGATAGTTCTTCAGCGTAACGGCGAGCATATCGCCATCCCGGTGCATATCCGCGCGATCGGTAAGGAAAAGGACATCCTCACAGACCTCCCGGATCGCTCCCATCAGCAGAGGGAATGTTGAAGGGAGGACGAGATCGCTGTCGCGTTTCAGATCCTCAAGTATACTGATGGCAGGCGGTGAGATCAGAGTCCCGCGGCTGTTGTGCCGATACGGGAAGACATCCGTGTCAGCTGCAAACCACCCGCGGGATTTCTGAGCCGGAACGAACTGCATCACCTTTCCATCCTCGCCGTCTGGAGGGAGGAAGATCGCCTTCCCGAATCCGCACATCTTGTGGACCGGCCTGCCGGCGGCAAAGCTGCCCTGCAGGGAGATCTGGCTCGCGAGGAGGTCTGCAGCCGTATGCTCATCCCCGCCGATTGCATAGAGAAACGCCCCTCCGATGAAACCTGTTGCGCTCAGCATGAGAAGGAGATAGAACGATTGCAGCTGCCAGTCGTTGAGCATCGCTGCGAAGATGAGCAGGAATGCCAGGCCGATGAGGAGAGAGGAGCCGATCCTGTATTTTGTATGCCTCATCACTTCCATTCCCTTTATCCGGAACAATTCAACGGGAAACAGGGGGATCCCCTCACCAGCCAATTAGCTCCAGTATTCTGAGAACAACGACCAGACTGAAGAGCACCATACAGGCTATTGCCATACGATTGATGTTCCGGATATACCTCGGTGCTGAGAAGACCGGATGGATCATATAGACAATGATGAAGAACCCGGTGAGTGCGGCGGCGATGAACAGATGCAAATCCGGAATGCCAAGGATATACATGAGGAAGCTCAAGGTGAGCATCCAGGCCACCAGGGTGATCGCCGCAACATCCAGTTTACGCATCGACTCACATCATATGGCTCTGCATATTAAACCTGCGGAGACCGGGAAGGATCGCGGAGGATGCCGCAGATTTGCAAATATCATGCCCTCTTCAGCTCCTTCTCTGATAGAGGCCTCCCCGGCGGCGCCTGGAGCTCCCATGCGGCTATCCGGAGATATTCGGGAAATCTATGGAGTGTAACATCAATCCGATCGAAAAGGTCTGAAATGGAATGCTCCCCCTGGCAACTCAATTCGTCCCACTGCACGGCGTTTCACCGCTATCCTCACGGGAGGAGGGAGTCTCTCCCAGCCCTGTCCCCACCCCCGCCGGGATGCTCCTCCCGGTCCACCGGAACAGGAGAACCTGAGGAGAAGACCGGAGCCGGGGCATCGCTACAGAATTCGAGGATTTTCGTGGTTGCGCTTGCACCGCTGCCGGCGCATGGGGTTCACATGAAAATGCAAACCGCCTATAACATGGAAGGCTCTTGGCACTTAACTCAATTCGCTCCCGTACATGGCTTCCCACCGGCCATCCTAACAGGGGGATGGATTTTTGGGGGAGGGGGTCTCCCCCTCCCCTGTCCCCACCCCCGTTGGGATATCCCCCTCGGTCCACTGTCCCGGGAGATCCAGAAGATACCAAATCCATTACGAACCAGAAAAATCGAGAATTTATATCAGTCGTGCCTGTGGCCGTAAAACGGCCTCATACACGGTTTCACATGAAACCACATACGTCCAGGGCCATAGGCATACAGGATGATAATGCGCGGTGCTGTTCACCACCCGTTTTCACATAAAATGCGAGCCGTTTATAACATGGAAGGCTCTTGGTACTCAAATCAGGCTACTCCCGTACACGGCTTCCCACGGGCTATCCTCACTGGGGAGGGGATTCCGGGGAGGGGGGTCTCTCCCTCTCCTGTCCCCACGGTCCACTGTCCCGGGATAGCCGGAGAAAACCGGACCCGGAGTATCTGTGCAGCGTCAAGCATTTTCATCTGTTGTGCCTGTAGCCCCTCCCGGGGGCTGCATACGCGATTTATATGAAAATCGCTGGGCATCGCCATCCATGGTAATGCTGTATGTCTGTGACCCTCGAGACTCATGTCGTTTCATGCGAAATTGAAGAAGAAACAGAAGTAAGACCTGGATCAGCGATTTTCTTTGGTATGCATGCGCAGATTGTTTGTTCATCGATAGGTCGCTTGAATCAAGCAGGTATGGATGCGCAGGAGATGCTCGCCGCACAAACCATGCTGCTGCCATGCACGGAATCGTCATCAGCTATCGGATCGCGGGAACGCTTCCAGGGAAGAAGGCGATACCCGACAGTCCATTGTATCCGGACAACCGGAACGGGATATTTGGATCCGGACCATCGATCTTCATCAACTGAGCCGGCGGTAGATTCCGGCATCATCGCACCCGGGGACAACCTCACAGGTACGGTGGAGTACAATTCGGCGCGCTCCGGGAACAGGATGGAGGCAACCCGTCATACCTCCAATCCGGTTTCGGATCCGCGGATGCTTCACGGTGACATCTCGGGGCGGCAGGCATGCGGGTAGGAAGCGACCGGAGGCCCCTGGAATGCACCTTTGGCAATGTCTGTTGCTGTTGTAACCCGCCCACCTGAACAAAAGGTATATTATCGATCCTGCTCGGTAGAAGACGGCAAAGATCGCATGTCACGTTTCATCAGCAATCTCTTCAAACTGACGACGGGCACCATGCTTGCCCAGATCATCGGCATCGCCCTCATCCCGGTGGTCACCCGGTTATATCCCCCGGATTTCTTCGGGGTAGCGCAGCTCTTCCTCTCCATTGCAGCGCTGATCGTGGTTATCTCATCCCTTACCTATGACTCAGTCATCATGCTGCCGGAGAAGGATGAGGACTCCATGAATGTCTTTGCGCTGAGCCTGCTCATTGCACTTGGTATCTCTACCGTAGCCGGCGCTATTCTTATCGGGTTTGCGGATTGGTTTGGAGAGCTTCTCAATACGCCAATGATTGCCGATTATCTCATATGGCTGCCGATCTACGTCTTCGCGAACAGTTTATTCTTTGCCCTGAATGCGTGGTTATCCCGGAAGGAACAGTACGGCTTACTGTCACACGGCATCATCATGAGATCGGTCTCAATGAAGGTGTTTCAGATCGGAGGCGGGCTGATCACCGCCACGCCGCTCGGACTTATTCTTGGTCCGGTATTGGGGTTAGCTCTTGCCGATATCTTCATGCTCCGGGGATTAAAAGAGGATATCACACTTCTGAAATCAGTCGCAATGGATCGGATAAAGAGCCTTGCTGTCCGGTATAAATCTTTCTCGTACTATGGATCAACCGGAATTCTCGCAAATAGCATCTCCTGGGAGATGCCCGCTTTCATGCTCGCTTATTTCTTCAACCCAACCATTCTCGGATACTATGCCCTTGCCACCATGGCTGTACGGCTGCCCATGACGATGGTGGGGACGGCGATCGCACAGGTCTTCTTCCAGCAGGCAAGTCTGGAAAAGAACAAGACCGGAGATATACAGAATGCTGTTCGCGAGATCCACACACGGCTCATCTCCATCGGCATCTTCCCCTTCGTCATCTTCATTATACTTGCCGAGGACCTCTTCACCTTTGCCTTCGGTGCGGAATGGCTTACCGCCGGTACCTTTGCGAGAATCCTTGCTCCCTGGTTCTTCGCCGTCTTCATCATCTCACCGATAAATTCACTGTTCGGGGTTCTCGAGAAACAGAGGGCTTACTTTATGTTCGAGATTGCTACCCTGTGTGCCTGGGCAATCATCTTCTCCATCGGCGGGATGCTTGGCGACCCCATCATCACTCTCACCCTCTTCTCTCTCGGCGGCGTGCTTCTGTGGGGATCGAAGAGTGTATTCCTGACAAGGGCATCCGGAGCAGGGTGCCGGGACAGCATGCAGAGTCTGGCAAAGTCATTGCTGATCAGCATCGTCATCTCCATTCCGCTGATGCTCGGCGTGTTCGCAGACATTTCATTCATCCTGCTGCTGGTCCTTGCAGGAATCTCTGCGGTTGCTTTCTACCTCCTTATCATCTTTACAGACACTCTGGTGCGCAGGGAGTTTCTGGAGATGATCGAAGGTTATATTCCCCTTGAGTATGTCGAATGGGCGAAGCGCCTGTAGATCGGTTCAGGATATGATCGGCAGGACCAGAAAAGGTTCACGAGAGTGCCCGTAACAGGTTGATGGTCATGCAACCGCAGGGTCTGCATGCCAATCTTCTCCCACCCCGCTTCAACCTCCCTGCATCTCGCCATCCATGAACCTAATTCACGGCAATGCCATGGGATTATCTTCAGACTCATGGCATCTAATGTCCATGCCGTTCTGTTCGTCTCGCCTCCATGCACGACTACTCCCCGACTATCCTCGCGGAGGGAGGCGGCCTGCGGGGGGGGTCTCCCCCTCCCCTGCCCCCGCCCCCATGAAGATGCTCCCCTCGGTCCAGGGCACGGGACAGCCAGGGGAAACCGGACCCGGGATATCGATATTCGCTCATGACTTATCATCCGTTGCGCCTGCAGCCCGGAGGGCTTCATGCCCGGTTTTCTAAAAAGGTATGTCAAGGACGTCTCCGTCTTTTTTGTGGGTTCGGCCCGAGGTGCTGTGTTGCAGAATTCACACGCGATGCCGGTGTATATGGCAGTATGGCATCTCAATGTCCCAGAATGCATGATGGTTGCATCTTTATCGAATCTCCTGGTATGTGCTCAAATGCCCTGGACAGGCATTCGGGGAAAGGAATGACGGTTTTGAATATTAATGCAACACAGCGGGCTATGAGCCTTTGGCTCGCAGATGATTATGAAATCTGGTGGTTGCAGACCGGTATCTTTTTTCTCCGGGTACTGTCTTCCTGTTTTAGCGGATGCTCTGCATACCCACAGGGTGTTTTTTATTCCAGCAGCCTGAGGCAGCGCTTCATGGGCGTTTCCGATATCAGGGCCTTATTGTGGCAAGGGGCTTTTCATATCCTGTCGACATCATGCGTAATGCAGAACGGGAAGAGCTGCGCTTTTCAGGGTACGCCCGATCGTGCTGTCTCCACCGGGACTCGGAAAGCCCGGGAGGCCAGTTATGTCCCTGTGGCAACTCCTGGAGTTATAGAAACTGTCATACCTGTCCCGGTTGCGCCTCATACCGTCCTTTTGGGTGAACATATCCCGGGTCCCGGGTATCCTGGATTGCCACATCCCTGCGCGGTTCCATCACGCCGCCGATCCCCCGGCAGGCGCGGGCAGGCGGTATGGTATGCTTTTCCTGCCCTCTCCAAATGTGCGAGGGTGTTGCCCGGGATTGAGGCAGCGGCATTACCGGGGGATTGTGCCTGAACCGCTCGTGATCGCAGTAAGGCCGCTCTTCAACCTCCATGCAATGTTGTATTTCAGCCCGGCGTACTCCACACCATAGTAAGGAACCAGGTGCGGGTTGAAACCAGATATGAAGGAGCTCAACTGGGTGGTGTTTCCCGACATTAAGTTAACCAGCGGATGGTTCTGCTCTTTGAGTTCCAGAAATATTTCCTGGAGAAGAAGCGGCACTGCTCCTGTGGAGAGATGCTCCTGAGCGGAGGCAGCCGTCCAGCCATGGGCCATCTTTGCATCCCAGACAAATACTTCTGCCGCAGCAATTTCCCCTGAAGAGGTCTTCGCAACCCACATCTCCCCTATACCCTTCTCTTTAATCAGGTTCAGCAGGCTTTTGAGATGTCCTTCGGAGAAAGGAGGATTTCTGCCCTGCTTTGCATACGTCTGCACCGTGAGATCCCACATGATCTCCGGATCGAACTGTCTGGTTGAATGGATGTCCAGTTTCCGGGCTTTGCGAATCTTCTGTTGAATATCTTTTGATGGGTTCTTGCTGAGATCGCCGTCCAGCGGGAGCATATACGTATAGTACACTTTCGGATTCCATCCCTTCAGGGTGAACGCACGGATGTCCTGAAAACCCGGAGAATGTACAAGGTTAAGGTAATCAAGCCTTCTCCGTTCGATCTGCTCGATTATCGGTACAATAACTTTATTTCTATGCAACTCTCTCTTTCTCTGTTTCGCGTTCTCTATTTCGGCGATCACCACCCCCCCGTAGGGGACTGATATCCCTTTTGAGGATGCCACCCTGAGAAGCCCATATGGATTGAGTAGAAATAGCGGACAGCCTCCGATTAGCTCTTCACCCTCGTAGCATCCAAGAATTATCAGATTTTTGTTCAGCAGCGACGCATTTGTCAATAGCCAGTGGCTCGAATGAAAAACCGTCCCCTCTGCTGAACGATCGACCAGGGCATCCCAGGTATGAAGTTCATCCCGTCCAAGTTCTCTTATTACCAGTTCATCCATCATCAATTACACCTCAATTGTGCACGAGGCCTGCCTGGCATCGAGACGCTCTACGCTCCTGCAAGCCCTTTTTTAAACCGGTACAGCAGCGATACGGGTCGTGAAAAAAATACTACCCGTGTATGGATCGGCACAAACTCAGCCCCGAATTTCGCCTTGTTTCGGAAAGGGGGGTTGTCCGGGTCGAGCTTCTGCCGGCCGAGAGATATCTTCTCGTATCCATTCTCCCATGCCCAATTGATACCCTCCCATAAAAGCGCGTAACTGGGAGAGTACTTATTCGGAAGGTTTCGGTTTAGTGACAGATACTCAAAGTAGGCCGTTTTTCGTTCCGGATGCAATAGTGCCAGACTTCCGCCCGCAAACAGATCGCCATTCGTTAAAGCCACGATCCTCAGATGTTTCCGCGAATAGGCGTCCATTAAACTCCGGAAAAAGGAGAGCGGGTGGACGTGTCCATTGATGCGGGCAATATTTTCCGCATAGTGGTGGTAAAATCTCTCAATATCATATTCCTGCTCAACCTCCCGAACCGTAAAACCTCCCTTTTCGAACCTGCTGATCTTGTACCGGTCGTCTTTGGCCAGATTGTTCTCCCATATCAGATCCGGAGGGTTCTGTTTCAGGTCCACCACCATATTTCCATCCCCAACAATCGGAAGCATGCGATAGGCGATGCTGTCCAGAATGGTCGGATCATACGTATTGAATGTAATGGATGCGTAATCCCGTGAGAAGAGCGCCAGAACGTCATTGATCTGGTTGATGTCGAACGAATCATCCAGTATGATGTTGTTGCATTCGGAGTGGGGTATGACGTCCAGTCCCCTGAAATATCGTGCTGATCCGGTTACACACGGCAATATGCCCATGACCTTCTGATCCTCAAGAATAACGTAATACTTCAATTTCAGGCCCAGTGCATCTTCAAGGAGTTCCTTCCATTGTATGCTGTGAAAAAGAGTTCCCTCACGGGATTGTCTGTAAAACCCATCCCAGAGATGAGCATTCTTCTCCGACAATACTTCAATGGAGTAGGCCATAGTGCAGCACAATGCCGGATATGGATGTTAATACTTTCTGCCGACTTGCTGGATGCAGCATCCCGAATTAATTTTGCGTATATCAACCTTCCGCATACATTGCCGGTACGAAAACATCCGGCGGGTATGCAGAGCATCCGCTGGGACAAGCAGCAATTTCCCGGAGCAAAAAGATACGGGTCGGCCACCACCGGTTTTCGTGCTCATAGCGCGCCGTGCTGCACAATTCCCCGGGGGGATTTCCTTGCCGGTACTTTTTCCATTGCCTTCGTTCAGGCCACCGCGGCAATCAGCATATTGTACGTATTGGCTTTCATCTGCACCTCGCGGAGCATTCCATCTGGCGGCAGGGCGTCTGCAGGAAGGCGTGAATGCAGGCCATCCGCGCGATGAAAGCCTCAGGATATGGATACGGCCGCCCGCGCTTCCCGGAGTCCATCCGGGAGAGATGGGCATCCCGCTGGTGGTGGACGAAGTCAAGCGAGAGGGAAAACTCCCCCCGCCGGACCAGGCGTTCATTCTATACTCCAGTCGCAAGTATCCGGACACGGGCATCCCCAGCGATTTACTGTGGCATGAAACGCTCATGTAGCCGTTTTACAGCTGCAGGCGCAACCGGTGAAAATTCTTAACTCTGTTCAGACATCACGGATCCAGTTTTCCCGCCGGCGATCCCGCTCCAGTGGACCGAGGGAGGCATCTTCATGGGGGCGGGGGCAGGGGAGGGGGAGACCCCCTCCCCCTGGATGAAGCGCCGGGGAGTAGCCGTGTACGGGAGTGCAAAACCAAGTGGTGAGACCTCTCCATTTACAGATTCTGGCTCGATTTTCATGTGAAAAACCCGGAGGGGCGGCCGGCATCCTCTTGCTCCGGGTCAATGACCGGAGTTATTCAACACAGCGGTCGACGTCATTGCATGGCCACCGATCTCATGTAATTGTGCAATAAAGAGACCTTGCGTACCATTGCACCAGGCAGGTGTTTTGACGGGCGGAAAGCGCCTCTGAAAACAGGCGGCATTCACCTTCCGGGGAGGGCCCTTTTCAACCAATGGAGGTATGACATCCCCTTGGAAAGTAAAACAGTCCCTGGATAGAACGGGATGTAGTCAGCCCCAAATTTTACTTTATTTTTAAAGCTGCCGACATTCGGATCTCTGATCTCTCTTCCGAGGGATATCTTCTCGTAGCCGTTGTCCCATGCCCAGGTGATCAGATCCCAGTAGATCGGGTAGGAGGGAGTGTGCCTGCCCGAGAGGTCCCGGTTTAAGGCCATATACCTGAAGTAGGCAGTCTTTTTATCTCGATCTACAATGGTCAGCGTTCCGCTGGCAAACATATCCCCCCGGGTCAATGCAGCTATTCGCACATCCTCTGGTGGAAACGTCTCCAGAATCTTCTGGATAACGGAAAACGAGTGGACACTTCCATGAATCCGGGTTACATTTTCCGCATAGTATCGGTAAAACATTTCAAGATCGGCCGGTGTGTGCATCTCCCGGACTTCAAAACCTTTGTTTTCGAGCCCCCTGATGTGCTTTTTCGTCTGTTTTGAAAGCGTTTCCCATATCAGATCCGGAGGCTTCTGTTTCAGGTCTACCACCATATTTCCTTCCTCAGCAAACGGAAACATGCGATAGGTGATTCTGTCCAGAATGGTCGGATCATACGTATTGAATTTAATGAATGAGTAATCTTTTGAGAAGAGCGCCAGAACGTCATTGATCTGGTTGATGTCAAACGACCCATCCAGCAGGATGTTGTTGTTCTCGGAATGTGGTATACTGCCTATCCCGCGGAACGTGTATATGGTCTGTTCAATACACGGGCAGATGCCGATGACTTTCTCATCTTTCAGGATTAAATAGTACTTTGATCTCAATTGGAATGCATCTTCCAGAAAGTTCTTCCATGCAATCCTGTGAAAAAGTGTCCCTTCCTCACACCGGCGGATAAATTCTTCCCATTTAAAGGCATTTTCATCCGTTAGCGGCTCGATGGAATAGACCATGCGGGGGCAACTGAGTGCGCGACGTAATAATATTTTCCCTCTGCCTAAAATTTCCGGCATTCCGGGATCATTTTGCCATTCTGCTGCCTCATGGCCGCCCTGCAGCCTTCCACCATGTCCTTATACCTCTTCTGTCATCCCACCAATCAGAACGGGATCGAGCGGTGAACTGCAGGCTGTCTTTATCCTCTGCACCTCCCGAACCAATCAGGGGTGACGGATAAGCACAACCTGATAGCAGGGGGTCGGGATGTGTCTGCGATCAGATCGATAATGCCGCTCTTCAATGGATTTAAAAGGAAGCGGGCAATTGCCTCTGGCTCCAAAATCGCCCTTATCATCTACGAGCCAGGGGGTGCGGCCTCCTCCTTCGGCGAAGTATCGCAGAGACTGCCATACCTCAGTCGGCAGGATACATACGGGATGGGCACTATCAGCTGCCTGCTCATACCGGGAGGAGGGCTGCCTGTTCTTCGGGATCCGATCTCCTGCATGATCAGTGAAGGAAGGGTTGAGATCACCGACCTTCGGGATTGTTTGGGCAGGCGATCGCTTCTCCCATCGTCATTCATCGGGTGAGCTGCGGTCGATACGCCCATGTATTTCCGGATCAACGAACCCGGCAGGCACAGAAGCATATTTATGAGAGAAGGGAGCTGGGGAAGGTCATCGAGAGACCCGGTTCAATCAAGGGGCGTGCCTGTTCTGGTGTGGATTCCTGAATTCGATTATATGCGGGGTCTTGCAATTATCGCAGTGGTAGCCATCCATGTTTCCATGGCCTTACCCCTGATCGATGTCGTAACCGCGCTCGGCACCCTGAATATGCTGTTATCCTTCGTGCTGCTGCAGTTCGCCGTGCCGATGTTCATCTTCATAACAGGGTTTGTCCTCTCGCTGAGATACTCGGGCAGGTTCTCGACGGCAGCCTTTTATCGGAGGCGGCTTGCCACGATCCTGCCGCCATATCTCCTCTTCACATTTGTGTATATGGTGCTTCCTCCCGGCCTCACCGCATATATCTGGCCTGCAAAGGCAGCGTCCGTCCAGACGTTCATCATTGATCTGCTCACCGGGACCGCACACTATCATCTCTGGTTCTTCGTACTGATCATTCAGCTCTATCTTATCTATCCCCTCATTGCCGCCATGTACGGCGTCTGTGCCGAATACGAGCAGGAGTACCCGTTGCTTGGAGCGGTGCTTGCGCTCCAGATCCTCTGGAGCACCGGAATCATTGCCGGAGGAGTTGATCTGCTCTGGCATTCAGTAACGGGCTCGATGTTTCCGGAATACGTCTACTTTCCCGAATACATCTTCTACTTTATCGCCGGCATACACGTGCATCATAACTTCGATCGTTTCAGGGAAGCAGTACACAGAGTATCAGGGATAAAGATACTCTTCGCTTCGGCGGTGACCGCGGGAGCGCTCTCTCTGCTCCTGATTGCCGGCACCATACGATACGGCACCTTTAACGGCATATCCGGCATGTATTCCCTATTTGAGACCGTAGCAGAGCCGTTCTATTACGTCACGATCATCGCGCTCGCATTCATCGTTGCGGAATGGCTGACAGCATCAAAAAACGCAGCCTCACAGCTTCTTAAGACGACTGGAGACTACTCGTTCGGGATATACCTCATCCACCCTCTCTTCCTTCTCCTCGGCACAGAGGTGCTCGCCAGGGTGTTTTTTATCGATTGGTATGACTGGATATTCTACCCTGCAAACTTCCTCTTCACCTTCGGGGTCAGCTATGTTATGGTCCTGCTTCTCTCCCATCTGCCATGGAGCGGACTGATCCTCGGGACCCGGGCGCAGAGAGCAAAGGACAGGCAATAGACCGCGGTCCTGCCGACCGGTCGCGACCCGCCCTGGAGGGAGGGATTGCCAGGGAGGAATGCTCTGGAAAAGAGCAGCGATCTGTGTTTACCTATGAGAGATGTATGTGGACTGCGGTTAACTCGCCCCTCCTCGGATACCGGCCCCCCGGCCTTCTTTCCCCGCCGGGATCTGCGTTCTTCCGGGAACCCTGGCATTCACCGTTTTTTAGAATCATTTCGAGAGCCGCCGCCCGGCAGCCTGCGCTTTGCGGATGAGATGCTGCCGGAGATTGAAACTCATGCAGGCGAATGTGGAAGTGGCGTGGACTCTGGCAACCGTCGTGGCCATGAGATGGCCCGCCTCGAACGTCCGCTCCAGCATAGCAGACGGTCGCTTTACCAGTGACCGTGTTCTGCCGATGGCTGTGTTCCGTCGTTTCTCCTTGATCGACAGGGGATGGCCGCGGACAGCCCGGTACATGGCCCTGCCCATGGATGCCTGCGGCTTCACCCCGAAATAGCCCTTATCGCGATTCAACGTCTCGCCTTTCCGGGAAAGATCAATCCGGCTGTCATCAAGCGGCGCGGTGGAAGTCTCGATCCAGCGGATGACCTGCCAGTGTCCCCATGCATCTGTCAGGGCAGGGAATGGTAGACATCAACGCCATGGTTTGAGTATATCTTATCTTCCGCAGACACCCGCTCAAGGAGGTTTCCGACATTCTCCTCGGTCGGTGGGTAGGGCTGCATAAACCCGGGATCGAACTCGTCTTGCCCCATACTGAAGAGCAGGCCGTGATGCCGGAGCTGGTAATTTAACAGAATTATATACCCCTCATTCATCGGGGCGCTCGTGTTATCCGGCATCACGCGCTGGAGAGAGTCGTCTGGATTAAAGAAGGGCAGCCCCAGGCGTTCAGACCCGTCAAACTTTCCTCTCCCGAAGAACCGTGCCGTATAATAATCGGAGTGGAGAGACGATCCGTCTGGTACCGTCCTTAACACATGGTTAAAACCGATAATTTCCTTCTCGTTGAAGGATTCACGTATGTGAGCCGGTTCTTCCCTGTAAAGCCCGAGGGATCCAATGCCATAGAGGATGACCAGAGCAATGAGCAGTATCCCGATCAGCCTCTTCGGCACATGCAGAGCGCTCAGGTATCGGGTGAGTAGGTACATCCCGGCACCCATGACAACAGCAAGAAACGGCAGGAGCAGGAGAGCAAACCGGTCGATCCGGAGTACCGTCATGAGCTGGAATACCATGGTGAGGACGTTTGGCACGTTGAGGGCGAGCGATGCCAGCCCCAGAATACCGAATACAATCGAATATCGCGGCTGTTGTTTCCATATGAGATATATTCCCCCGATCAACCCGAAAAAAACGACGATCAGCGCGTCGAGCTGGTTGGTGAGAAAACTCAGGCCAACGTTCAGGACATCAGAAACGACGACGTTCGAGTACAACGCCGGATCTGCGCGCGGGAACAATTCCCAGATGAAGGAGTAGGCAAAGAAGGTCCAATAGAAGGCAAACAGGGTGACGGGCACGGCCAGGAAGACGGGGGTAACGTGCCTCCGGTCCCTGACTATACGTTCGAGGAACATGAGGAGTCCGAGCAGGATGATGATCATGGGTGTGGAGATCTGGTGGGTCAGCAGAATGAAGACGAACGTGATCACGACAAGGATTCTCCGAGCGGCCGGCCTGGAGGCGGCATACGCGGGCTCTGCCAGAGAGACGAGAACGTAGAGGAGAAGGAGGAAGCCGACATAGGTCAGCGTCCTCGTCACCATGTACGTACCATAGTGGATGACGCTGCCGTTCATGGCATACACAAGAGCGATAAGCAGAGAAATCTGTTCGTTCTTGAATATGCTATTTGAGAGATAATACAGGAAAAGCACCGTCGCTGAGAAGACCAGGCAGGTGACGATGAAGAGCGAGGTCTGGATATCAAGACCCAGTATATGGGAGGATATTGCGATATATACGTGGTAAAGGGGGAAATGAGCATAATTCCCGAGTTCCCTCGGGATGACGTGGCCGGAGAGGTAGGTGACGGTCGAGAGATAGATATGCGGCATCGTGTCGGTATTTCCGAAATACAGAGCCGTTCGGAGAGTGTAGCTGTAGATCGTGACCGCGAGGGTGAGCAGAATCTGCCCGAGCACTGCCGCAGGCAACGGCCTCCGGGATATGACCTGGACGAGGATGATGGCATGCAGTGAAAGCAACGCCAATGAGCCCCAGACAGAATCAGTAGGGGTAAACCGCAGAACCAGGATGGTAAACATGAAGAAGATCGCAAACAATGCTGCATAGACCAGGGGATTACGTGAAAATATCGCTGTCTTACCCGTCAGATCGGTATCCCTTCTCTTCATAACGATAAATACGGCTGATGCGACAATCGCCGGAAACGCGATGATCGAGCCGTTGATGAGGTAGCTCATCTCGCCAATTGCAAAGCAGAAAGCCACGCCTGCGATATAGACAAACATTACCAGACACGGAAAGAAACCGGCCATGCTCTCCAGCCATCGTATCTTCATTGCGGATCCTGCTCCTCCTTCAGGCAGACTCCGCTCTCAGCACTCAATCCTAATAAACTTCATCACGAAGATCGCGCCACCTTCTGGAGAGGCCTTCAAAATACCCTGGCAGCCAGGAAACATACCTTTTCAGATATCCGGCGCGTCTTTGGGAACGGTTGCCGTATGTTCACGTACCTCACTATACAGCCCGGGATGAACCACAAAGCAGCATCGAGACCGCACTGTCCGCCCGGAGTAAGCGCGTCCGGAATCATCCTTCCGCACTCATCAGGACTGCCTGGCAACTCCCGGGGATCTCCATCTCGCGGGTATGACTATCGAAAAGGACAAACCATCGGAGATATTCCATGCAGCTGATGCCCGATCTGTCGGAATCGGCCCGTACCGGGAGCATTTGACGAGCTTGTTTGAAGAACCGGATATCCATTCTGTCACCGCCCGCTGACGAGCGGCAGATCGACATGGCATCCCTCGGAGATGTTTAGGGCTTTATTCCGGGCCACAAATCCAGGCCTGAAGCGGAATCGCGATCCAGCTCCACCGAAAACAGCACCATCATCAGGAGGAGTGCTTCTTTATGACAGTAAGGAGGGCGCTGGCGGATACTTCATCATCCGGAATACGGTCCAGGACATCCGAAGCAATCTGGCATGAGCCGAATATTCGGATCGCTGGGATTGAGATCGCCTATGTACAGGCCATCAGAGGGGCGCTCCGGACCTTTCCTGCCCGCACACCCTGTTCAGTAATACTTGATCGGACCCGATTCGGAGAGAATCCTGTTCTGCCCGATAAGGTTGTTCGTCATGCTGATGTTTCCTCGCCCGCCCGTCTGCCAGACCGGTGCATCCTGCGAATAGTGGAACCAGTTGTTATAGATATAACAATGGTCCCGCGGTATTCCCCGAATCCGGACTGGATTCGCATGCCAGGGATCAATCGTCTCAAACGTGTTGTGGTGGATGTACATCAGCGTGCCGGCCCGGTTCGTGCCATTCACGGCCTGGCCGTGCATGTCAACCTGGAAGGCGGAACTGGCGATGTGGTTCGGGCCGAACCGATTATACCGGACCTCATACCCATCCCCGGTAACCCCCGACCCGGCAACGGCGTGCCGGGTATAGTCGAAGTAGTTCGCCTCGATCAGCGCCTGGGCGCCGCCGGACACAAGCGCACCATAGCCGAGGCCATTCATCTGGCAGTGATGGATAGAGTTATGGTGGATATGCCCGCCGGCTTGCATGGTCGAGCCTCCGGTGCCATGCAGGTAGACTCCCGAATAGCTCCAGCCGGAGATCTCACAGTTATCCACCTCGAGATTCTGGTAGCTCGAAAAAATTCCATGAACTGGCCGCTCCACAGGATCGGTCGTTGTATCCGGCCCCTCGATGCGCAGGCCGGTGATCCTCACGCCCTCTCCTCCTGCAGCGATCGTAACTGCGGAATGTTCCGTTGTGTTCCGGAAGATAGTCCCTCCCCGGGAGATTGGTGATCTTCGGATATCGAAGTCTTCCGAAACCGATATGCATCCTCCACCCGGAGCACCGGCGTCCACATGTATCTCCAGCGGAGGCGAGAGCAGTCCGGACTCCGCCTCGAGGGATATCAACCCCTCTCCATTATGTTCATCCGGATCGGCATCCGGAGCAGAGTCCGGATCGTCTGTGATCAGGATCCTGTCCAGTTGAAGGCCTTCCTGCTGCCACTGAATCGTCAGTCTGTGCCGTCCCGCAGAGAGCGTACGTGAACCCTCGCGAATCCAGCTCCACTCCTCATCGGGCCGAGGCTTCCACTCCCGGGGTTCTTCCCCATCTATGGAAACGAGGGCAGAGCCCCCGTCCCCGCCAGGCATCGAGACAAGCCCCCAGAGGAGGTACTCTCCCGGCTCCATAAGATCAAACGTGTATACCGCCGATCCGGCTGTTGTCCTCGCTCCCCGGTTGCTGGCGAGGGTGACACCGCCGGGTACGACGGCACTTCCCGGTATATCCGAGAGATCGATCCGGGCTGCTTCATCAATATACACCACATCTCCCTCCTCAGCGGACTCAAGGGCGGTAAGGAGTTCATCGGCATTCCTGACGGTATCATTCACCCGCGGATCCATCGGCGTGATAATATCAAAAAACCCCTCGCCGCCTCCGATGTGACTGCCGGTGGGGTTTGCTCCGGCGCCGAAAGCCTGCCCCCGATTGAGGTGCACGAATATCGGTGCAGGAACGGCAGAGAGGGAGATGGGGGAGACGAAATCGACTGCACTCGTCTCTTCCGGGTCAAGAGAGAGCGATGCGTTGCCGATCTCCTTGCCTCTGCTGGTGAGCAGCACCTGCACCCGTGCATCGCCCTTTCCGGTGTTCCTGCACCAGACCCTGATGCCGAAGGTCAGGCCACGCACGGGATCAGTGATAAGGAGGCGCTCGATTGATGATATGCAGACTGAATCTTCCGCAGGATAGGGGACATCACTGCCATGCAGGTGGTCGCAGGCGGGCGAACTGCTGACACCGGTCATGAGCAGGGGGGGGACCACAATTACCGCTTCCGCCCCTGAAAATAGACCCGGAGCGCCCTGTCCCATCGAAAGCTTCGGAAGCCCGAACGATGTACCTGCGGGCTCTGGAGTTTTGTCTTCTTCGCTCCGGAGGAGAGCCGGAAAATGACTGCCTATCGCCGGCAGAATGAGCAGCATTGCACAGAGCAGGATCAGAACAGCAGGAACGATCTCTCTTTGGCGCATCTGATCCTGTCTCTACTTCCTTTCATTCTGAAATAGTTTTGTGCTGGTGACAACTCACATGCTCCCATGATCTGTATGCATGGTCGACTCCGGTATCCGGAATTGAGCGAACGATAAAATACGCGGAGATGAAAAAAATGAGGGTTGCGGGGTTAGATCTGCCTTATCGGCCCGGATGCACGATACACTTCGTTGGGAGGTGGACCGATTAAGTTGCTTTCCATGGTAATTCTGCCATAGCTGTTGATCTGCCAGACCGGCGGATACTCCGTGTAGTAGAACCAGTTGTTATTGATATAACAATGGTCTCGCGGGATTCCCCGAATCCGGATCGGATTCGCATGCCAGGGGCCGAGACACTCAAACGTATTGTGGTGGATCGACATCAGCGTGCCGGCCCAGTACGTGCCACTCACGGCCTCTCCGTGCATGTCAACCTGGAAGGCGGAACTGGCGATGTGGTTCGGGCCGAACCGATTATACCGGACCTCATAGCCATCCCCGGCAACCCCTGACCCGGCAACGGCGTGCCGGGTGTAGTCGAAGTAGTTCGCTTCGATCAGCGCCTGGGCGCCGCCGGACACGAGCGCACCATAGCCGAAGCCATCCGTCTGGCAGCGGTGGATAGAGTTGTGGTGGATATGCCCGCCGGCGATCATGGTCGAGCCCCCGGTGGCGCGGAGGTGGACTCCTGCATGGCTCCAGCCGGAGATCTCACAGTTGTCTACCTCCAGATTCCGGTAGGGGGAGAAGATACCGCATCGCACCGCGCCCGGCCAGCTGGTGGTCTTGTCCGGCCCCTCGATGCGCAGCCCGGTGATCCGGACATGCTGCCCGGCGGTCCGGAGCATGGTGATCGGGTTGCCGGAGGTCGGGTCGTTGGAGAGCCGGTTCTGGTAAATCCGGCCGCCAGGCGCCCCGTTCTCACCCCGGTTGCTCGCAAGGGTGACCCCTGCCGGGATCTGGACATCGAAGGAGCCGGTCAGGTCGATGTTGGCATTCCCCTCGACATAGACGACATCCCCGGACCGGGCATTCTGCAGCGCGGAAAGCAGCGTGCTCCGGGAGTTGACGACATACTTCACGCGGGGATCGTTTCTGCTGATGATCTCCGAATACCCGCTCCCTCCACCGATAGCGTTGCCGGTCGGGTTCGCATCGGCGCCGTATGAGCTTTGCGGCGGAGTCTGTGTCGGCGTCGGTGTCGGAGTCGGCGTTGGTGTCGGCGTCGGAGTCGGCGTTGGTGTCGGTGATCCTGCCGGTGCAAATTCAACGTACGCCAGGTCGACGTAGCCGGTGTCCATGACGATCTGGATGGTATGCTTCCCGCTGGTGAGCGGAATCTCTACCGTGGTCGGATCGAACGTCTGCCAGTCGCCGGTGTTGGGGGCATCGACGGTTGCGACCTTCTCCCCGTCCACCAAAACCGAGAAGGACCGGCCGCTCGCCGTGGTGCTCGCGTAGAACGTCGCAGCGTAGGTGCCCGTCGCGGCCACCGTTACATCGGAGAAGCTGAGCCACTCTTCAGG
>JAHKLN010000059.1 GCA_020854755.1 Methanomicrobiaceae archaeon
CGGTCCAGTGTCCCGGGAGAACCAGAGGAGAGAAACCGGACCCGGGGTGTCGGCACAGAACGCAAGGGATGTTCATGGCTGCGCTTGCACCGGTCGCCGGTGCATGGGAGTTCACATGAAAATCAAGTCAGTTTCAGAAATGGGAGACTCTCGACACTTGATTCAATCTGTTCCCGTACACGGCTTCCCCCCGGCTATCCTCACGGGGGAGGGGTCTCGCGGGGAGGGGGATCTCTTCCCCTCCCCGGTCCCTGCCCCTCCTGGGATGCTCTCACGGTCCACTGTAAAAGATCTGTCGGAATAAAACCGGATCCGGGAGACCGGCACCCTCCACCATCCCCCCTGCAGTGTCCCTCGAACCACTGCAGCAGGATGCCTCCGCCGGGTCACGGATGTTCGTCACCTGCGCCTGCAGTCGCCGGAGAGAGGCACGGGGCTGCAGGAGTGTGCCGTGCGGCAGGGATGGGGGATATCGTTCCCGCCGCCGATCCAATCGTGCAGGAGGTTCAGGGGATGCGCCGTCCACTCCGGCACGGCCCGGGATATGCCCGGATCTTCCGGGTCAGAAGAAGCTCTCGGAATACGGCATCTCTGTCTGATCCCGCCCCCAGGTCTGATAAAAATGCTTTAAAAATTCTGGAAACAGGTATTTATCCTGAAAGACCACCCAGATATCGTTTGTGGGGTTATTGTAGGTCCACAATTGAAAAGAAACATCATCTACCGCCAGCAGGCGCAGTGTCACCATGCGTCCTACCTCATGCATACCGATATTTAATAATTTCTCCGTCTTCGCGGATTCTGCGGCAACGCTATCCTTCTCCCCGGAATTCCGGCATGGCGCTCTTATGCAGGCAGCAGGGAATGCAGCAGTGTCCCGGAGGCCTCCTGCCGGGACGATGAACGCCGTTCCCCACCACCGCCGCAGATCCGAATCGGGATCCCGGCGGAAACCCGGCCCGAAACACGGATGGGAGCGCAATCAGACATCGGCACAGCCGCGATCGATGAACCGCGTGCGGGCATCCCAATATTTTTCCTGCTGTGCCTTCCAGCGGACCGCGGGAGCATCCTCATGGCCGGCGGGAGGCCGGGTCTGCGGCCTGCTTTGCCCATATATGCACTTCGGAGCGGGCGGAAAACCCGCTCCGTCATTCCAGGTACGGAACAACCCGTCTCTTGAGCCATCCCCGATTGAGGATGTTCCTGTACATCCATTCAGCCATCTTTCCCCGCTGATCTCTCCGGTAGACCTCGACATAGGTTGAGAGGGACGGATTGAACTGGGTTTTGAAACGGTTGAGATTCGGATTGTTCGCTCCGATATTCTCAAACTCCCGGTACCCGTCGCTCTTTGCCTTCCGGATGAGAAGCCACTGGAGATACTCGTTTGCTGCGGCATCCATCTTCGGGCTGCCGACCCAGTAGAGGAAGCGTTTGTACTCCTGGGTGGCGACCGCACCCGCAAGCTCGCCGCTGCTGCCGTACAGGCAGTATACATGCACGAAGCCCGGATATGCCCGAAGCAGGTCTTCGAAATAATGCCTCCGGATCATCGGGATATCGATTGCCGGGTCAGCAAACCGCTCTGATACGGCAGCATAAAAGTTGGTGATGCCTTCTTCTTCCCTGAGGGAGAAGCCTTCCTTCTCGATCTTGCGCAGTTTCATCCGTAACTTTGAGTTGAGGCCGTTCCAGATGTCGTCAATGGACGGCTCAAGATTCAGCAGATAAGAATAATGTATCCGGGTGTCGTACCGATCCCAGATGAACTGCCGGATATCCAGGAAGTTCGGCACCAGGTTCAGCGAGAGATACCCGGGGGAGATCTCCCGGAGCTCGTTTCGGATCTCATCCGCCACAATCTTCAGGTACAGCTCCTTTCTGCTCTGTTTCAGCATGCCGAACTCCCGGCTCATAACAAATCCCATGTAGGGAACGACGCCCTGCATGGGCGGAGGGGAGAAGACCGCATTCAGGCCGTGGAATCGCTTCAGGAATATCGGGAAGAGGCAGATGATCTCATTCCCTTTATAGATGGCATACGGCAGGAGCGTATACCCTGTGTAGCCCTCCAGTATCTTCAGGTGATCCCATTTATGAAACAAAAGGCCGTACGGGCTCTCGTCGATGAAGGCATCCCAGACGGATCCGTTCTGCAGCAGTTCGACCGGCATTGACTCTGCACCACTATAACGCAACCCGTATTTATCCTTTGGGGATGATGCGGGAAGAAACCGTAAAATGGGCAGGGCAACGCGGCGGATCGGCGCTGCCCGGCATGACGTGCAGGGCCGTCCGAGCGTATCAGACCAGCCCGATCCGTTTCATGGTCTTTTTGAGGAAGGTGAGGTATGCCCATTCGGTCACGCTCCCGAGCGCATCCATTCTGCAGAGTTCAAAATACATGACGAGTTCGGGGTTGAACTTCGACTTGAAGGCGGTGAGATCCCTGTTGTTCGCACCCATATTCTCAAAGACAGCGTAGCCCTCCGAGTGCGCCTTCCTGATCAAGAGCCACTGGAGACATTCGTTCCCGAACATTGAGTTCCCGAGTTTCGGCGTCCCGATCCAGAGGAGGAAACGCCTGTACTCCTGTGCGGCGGCGACCCCGAGCACGTTCTCTTCCCTGTCATACAGGTAGTAGATCCCTATCTGTCCGGGATATGCGTGCATCAGCTCGGTGAGGTAGTTCTTGCTGATTGCCGGTATGTCCAGCGATGGATCCTGATACCGTGCGGTAAGCAGGCGGTAGAATGTGGCGATGTCGTCGCTCTTCACCAGTTCCAGACCCATACCCGATGCTTTCTTCAGCCGCGCACGCAGCTTGTACTGGAGACCGTTCCAGATATCCTCGAGAGGGCGATTGAGGCTGATCAGGTACGAATAGTGTATCTTTGCATCGTACCCGTCCCTGATGAACTCCCGGATGTCCTGAATGCCCGGGAGAAGCGAGAGCGAGAGGTAGTTCGGGGAGAGTCGCTCCATCTCCGCCTTCACTTCCGCGGCAATATACTGCAGGATCGATTCTTTCTCCTGCTGTCTCAGCCCGCCGTACTCCCTGCACAGAACGAACCCGAGGTGGGGGATCACCGTGAGCGGCGGGGGGGAGAAGACCGCATTCAGGCCGTGGAATCTCCTGTAGAAGAGCGGGAGCAGACAGAGGATCTCATCCTCTCTGCAGACGGCGCAGGGGAGGAAGGTATACCCTGTGTATCTCTCCGTGATCTTCAGATAGTCCCACTTATGGAATAATAAGCCGGCGGGGCTTTCGTCGATGAATGCATCCCAGGCCTCCCTGTCGTTTATCCTCTTCAGCATCACCCGGTCACCGCTTTGCCGCTGCCCTTCCTGCCCGGGCCTGATGACCCATTCATCCCGCGTCATCCATAAATGTAACGGTCACGCCGCTTCAGGGGAGAGGTTTTTGAAATAGGGTGCATCTGAACTTCCCGGGAATGGATGCGGAGATCGTCCCCGAAGAATCCGGAAATCGCCTGACCTTATCGGTATCACCGGTGTCGGGGCCGCCCGAAAAACGGGTGTGCGGCCCTGCGGGCTGCAGGCACGACCGGTGGAAATCATTGCGTTCAGAACAGGGGAGGATGCCGGGCCTCCCGAAAACCGTGTCCCCTGCCTCTCCCCTGTCTCTCCCGTTCACCGGACCGGGGGAGGATCGCAACGGGGGAATGGGGCCAGGGCGCGGGGCAGCCGGGGGAAACCGAAACCGGGGTATCGGCGCAGGCTCATGGATTTTCATCGGTTGCGCCTGCGGCCCCATCGGGGGCTTTATACGCGGTTTCACATGAAATTGCGGCCCTGTAGAAAAGCTCGATCACGATCCGCAAACCCCCTGCTGTGCTCGTTCTCTTGAGATTGTAGAGAATGAGTTTGATCTTGATTTCCTTCGCCTGAGCCCGGTATTTCCTGGCTTTCAGACTCTCTCCGAGGGCTCTCTTGAGTGCCGAGAATGCCGTTTCTACAATATTTCTTTGATGGTATTTCTTCGTGTCAAAGGACCTGGCGAGTTCGCTTCGATATGGTCCTCGGATCTCTTCTAGGTCTCCGCTTCTGAGAGGGATCAGGGAATCAGCCCCGAGGTCCTCCCGGATCAGGCGGTGGATCCGCTCGGCATCAAAGCCCTTGTCCATAACATAGCAGGCAGCTTTTCTGGTTCGATGCGACTGCTTCAGCAGATTGCCGGCCAGAGCGATATCGTGTGTCGGATGCTGGGTGACTGTTGCTGCCAGGATCAGCTGTGTTTCGGTATCGACGACCAGTGCTACCTTCAGGAATCGTTTGCGGGTTTTTCCGGTTCGTACCGAGTAGTATGAACTTGCATAGGCACTGGTGAAACCGGAGGAGTCAACAGCCGCGACAGGGACCACCTCACCATGCTGATACGCGGAAGAGAGAATCTTTTTCTGCAGTATCGTCAGCCAGAGCGAGTGAATTCTCTGGAGGAATTTGTGGAGCGTGGTATAATGAGGCACTCGATCCAGGTGCAGGATATCTAGGATGGGTGGCATGATTGCGAGCAGATCGACGAAACTGCGATAATCCAGTCTCAGACGCTCTTTAAGGAGGAGGAGAACGAGCAGTTGGTGCTGGGTGTAGGTTTTCTTCGAGTATTTGCAGGAATAGAGCGGAAGATGGGACGCCTCGACAGCGGAGAGAGCTGCTTGGGTTACTCTGATATACTGGGATGACGACACTGAGAGGAGCTCCTTGGTTTTGTCTTTGGTCGGATAAATCAGGAGCTCCTATTCTCATAAGGTGTTCGCTGAACGCACTGAGCGAGCCCAAACACGATTTCTACAGAACCGAAATTGCTAACCGTTTCTGAAATAGAATGTTTTCGGTGCTTAACTCAATTCGCCCCCGTACACGGCTTCCCACCGGCTATCCTCGCAGGGGGAGGGGTTTTTGGGGAGGGGGTCTCCCCCTCCCCGGTCCCCCCCATTGGGATGCCCCCCACGGTCCACTCTACCGGGAGACCCGGGAGGTACCGGATCCGTGATGCTCCAGAAAACTCATGGATTTTCATCGGTTGCGCCTGCAGCCCCCATCCGGGGCTTCATGGGCGTTTTATATGAACATGGGCGGTGAGCAGCATCGTCCATCACCGTCCATATTCCCGCTGTATGCCTGTGGTCTTCCGGGATTCATGTGGTTTCATGGAAATCCTTCCCGCGAGAGGCGGCGTCCCTCACTTATGAGCAAAACGGCCGTATTCAAACCCCCGAAGCACTATCGCCCTCCTCCCGATCCCCACCCGGTATCGTCACATGGGCCAACCATGGATGCGGCCTGTCACCGCCCCGGTCCCGGAGGCCCTGAACAACAGCCTTCCCTGGCAAGGCGGCTCTTTTCTGCATCCCATCGCCCGGGTGCGCATCCCGACGGTGCCGGGACATCCCGGCACCTACATATCCAGCGTATCGATCTGCAACTCCTGAACCAGGTAGCGGTACTTCCCCTGACCGGTGCGGGGAATACTCTCTACCGGCTGAATGACGATATCCACTTCATCGCCGAGCTGCTCCTGCAGCTCCTGCTGGAGACGGGCGATATCATGCTCCGGGTAGCCCGGCTTCTTCACGATCTTCAAGATCAGTTCGCCCATGTGTTCCTGATAGAACTGGAACTGCCTGATGTGCTCAAAGGCATCGGACTCATAGTGAATCGGCGTCACCGAGATCAGCCGGCCGGATTTTGTGACGATAAACTCCTGGAGCCGCCCTTCGACCTTCTCAAACAGCGGGTACGCCCGGCCGCAGGCGCAGGGGGACTGTGCGGAGACGGCAATATCCTTTGTCCGGTAGCGTATCAGCGGACAGATGTAGTTATGCAGCCCGGTGGCGACAACCTCGCCCCTCTCGCCCGCACCGGTCACCGGGAGATCGTCCTTTCCAATCAGCTCGACGATCCCGTACTCGGGAAAGATATGGTAGCAGGTGCTCTTCTCGCACTCGCCGGCGAGCACGGTCTGCTCGCTGTTGCCGTACCAGCTGTAGACCCGGCAGCGGAAGACATCTTCCAGGAGTTCCCGCTGCCAGGGGTAGAGGTTCTCTGACCCGCAGAGGATCGCCTTCACCGACGCAAACGGCTCGAGGCCATGCTCTTTGAGATATCTGGCGAGCAGGGTGATGGTCGAGGGATAGGCATGGATGTACTTCGGCCGGAACTCCCGGATCTTTTCTATGTATTCGGGCAGGTGCTCGTCGGTCATGTGGTGGGACGACATGATCAGCCATCGCCCGAAGAGCGCCTTCTTCCAGAGCATCCCTTCCCGGGCAGATTCCACAACATGCCCCCGCAGTATGACACACCTATCGGTAAACCGGTATCCCACCCGCTCCCACTGGGTCTTCATGAACGCCCATTCCCTCGCGCGGGAGACCCCCTTCTCATAGTAAAAGCCCATGGGAGTGCCGGTGGATCCCGATGTCCTCACATACTCGAACCGCTCCTCCGGGTAATTCTGTGCCCGGAGATCGCGTAAGTTCTCCTGGACGAGTTCCTTGGTCAGGAACGGAAGGTTCTGCAGGTCGGCGATCTCCCTGATATCCTCGGGCACGAGCTGCCGCTCGCGGAAGACGCGGCGATAGTAGGGCACGTTCTCGTAGGCATGCGCGAGAAGCCGGGCAAGGTGCTCCCGCTGATATGCCGCATGCTCC
>JAHKLN010000030.1 GCA_020854755.1 Methanomicrobiaceae archaeon
GGATAGTCTGTGGGAAGCCGTGTACGGGAGCGAATTGATCGAAGGGATAGGAGGCTTCCATTGCAGAATCCTGCTCGATTTCACAGGAAACCACATGAATCCCCGAAGGCCGCAGGCATACAGAGCGAAGGCGGGTGATGCTGTTCACCGCCCATGATCATATAAACTGCGTATGAAGCCCCGGGAGGGGTTGCGGGAGCAACGGATGAAACCCCTATGAGACGCTGTCTCAGGTTTAACCGATGAAACTTACAGTTGCCGAAACGCAGTAGCGCCCTGAACCCGCACTGCGCTGTCTCAGGTTTAACCGATGAAACTTACAGTTGCCCTTCAGGATACAGGCACCACTGATGAGCATTCTTGACGGTGCACAGACGCTCCGGGTCCGGTTTTCTCCGACTATCCCACTCCAGTGGACCGTTGGGACAATCGCTCCCGCCCGGGGAGGGGGAGACCCCCTCCCAAAAAACCCCTCCCCCCGCGAGGATAGCCCGGGAGAAGCCGTGTGTGCATGCCCGCCCCGGGTACAGGCATTTCCGGATGCACCGCGCATCGCATCCGGCAGTTGCATGCTCTGGCGGGGAGCGCTACTCGCCGCAGAGAAACCGCCGTACCTGTGCGAGCTCGTCTCTTGTGTTGATGTTGAAGGCGAGCCTCCGCTCATGGAGCAGGATCTTCACTTCCTCCTG
Source organism: Methanomicrobiaceae archaeon (assembly GCA_020854755.1). Taxonomy (GTDB): domain Archaea; phylum Halobacteriota; class Methanomicrobia; order Methanomicrobiales; family Methanoculleaceae; genus JAHKLN01. The sequence continues at coordinate 690 of JAHKLN010000030.1, forward strand.
CGGGTCGTCGATAGCGCCGCCGTGAATGATGTTGATGCCTGCAGGGCATGCCTCGACGCCGTCGATTGTCTCGACATAGCGCGCCTTGCAGCCGTAGCGGTCGCAGAGGTGGCATGGAACCCAGACAGAGCACGCCATCTTCCCGGATTCGGCATATGCGGCGTGCGTCGAGCGGATGATTGCGGGCGTCAGGCAGGGAATATCGGAGACCGAGGTGAAGAACGGCCGCTCCTCTTCAAGTTCGATCGCCGCCTCCCTGATATCCTCAACGTAGCCTACCCCGCCTGCCTCGTAGAGCGCGATTCCGTGAGCGCGGCACCAGTTTTTCGTGAATGGCGTCCTGCGGGACGCAACCACGACGACTTCGCAGCCGGCGGCTTCGAATGCATCGATGACATGGGCGATCATCGGTCTGTTGCAGATGGTCACGAGCGGCTTTTCGCCCATGCCGAGCCGTGTGCCCTGCCCGCCGGCCATGATCAGCGCAAGCATGCCGCAAGCGCCTCCACGAGCCGCCGGTTCTCGTCATGCGTCCGCACCGCCACCCGTATATGGCCCGGAAGACCGAATGACGAGCAGTCCCGGACAAGTATCCGGAACTTCAGGAGGCGCTCTGTCAGGTCCGCCGCCTGCATGGGGATGCGGACGAGTATGTAGTTTGCCGACGGCGGCTCAAACCCGAGATCGAGAGCTGCAAGCTGCCTGCAGAGCCAGCCGCGCTCCCGGGCGATGCGCTCGCGCGAGCGTTCCAGCTCATCGTAGTGGGAGAAGGCCTGTATCGCAAAACTTTCCGCCCATGCGTTGACCGTCCATGGCAGGCGCATCACCTCCATCCGGGCAATCAGATCCGGATCGCCGAACCCGTAGCCGAACCTGATCCCGGGCACGGCAAAGCTCTTTGTAATGGAGCGGAGGACGAAGAGGCGCTCATGCCTGATATCGGCGAGGCTCTGGCGGGGATCTGCAAGTTCGACGAATGCTTCGTCGATGAAGAGGTATGCGCCCCCGGATGCTGTGCGCTCAAGAATGCTGCAGACCTCCTTGCGCGGGAGAAGCCTTCCGGTGGGATTGTTCGGGTTGCAGAGGAACCGTGCCGCAGCCCTGCTCTCCTCAGCGACCGGGACCGCCCCTGCCAGCCGTGCGGACAGCTCGTATTCCCCGAACGTGGGCTGCTCGATATGGACGCCGTCGCCCCTGTCGAGGACAGAATAGCAGAACGAGCGTATTACCTCGATTGAGCCGTTTCCCACCGTTATCTCGTCCGGGTTTCGATTGAATCTCCGGCCGATGGCTTCTTTGAGCCGCTCGTACCGGTCGTCAGGATACTCTGCAAGGACTGCGGGATCCGGCTTCCAGTCGACGGCGGGGGGGTATGGGTTGATATTCGCGCTGAAATCGAGCAGTTCCTCCCCGCGGCTGCGGTGCCTGTGTACTTTTCCGCCGTGCTCTACTTTCCCGGGAAATTGTTTTCTCATGGTTTCGATACCTTTGCAGGTGAATTGTTGATTGCTATTCATATAACGGTTATGAGAGGTAATAAGCTCATTTCAGAAAGTATTTATACTATTGTGCCGCTATTACCGTTTATCTGATGCTGTCAGATATAAAGATGCCTCATGTCTGACGGATGGCAGACAATTGTCTGCCATCCGTCAGTTTTGGTGGTCCAAATGATGAATCGAATAACGATCAGATTGCCCAGGCAGCAGGTTGAAATGCTCGAGATGCTGGTGGATGCCGGAGAATTCCCCACAGTGTCCGAAGCCGTGCGGTACGCAGTTCGGGCGCTTCTCGAGAAGCATGGCAACCGAGTCCTTCGCGAGAACGATCAGGTTTCATTCCAGGTTTAGGAGGTTTGACATGCAAACTATCATTAATGAAGCTCTCAAGCACGCAGAACGCGAAAAGGCACTCAAGATGACTTCATGCGAAGGCGACGACGATCTCATCGGCCAGCCCCGGATCGTCATCGTCGGATGCGGCGGTGCTGGCAACAACACCATTAACCGCCTGTACCACATGCAGGTGAGCGGCGCGGAGACGATTGCGGTGAATACCGATAAGCAGCACCTCGATATGATTCAGGCGGACAAGCGGGTGCTCGTCGGGAAATCACTCACCAAGGGCCTTGGGGCAGGCGGATTCCCTGACATCGGCAGGCGCGCGGCCGAGATGGCCCGCCCGACGCTTGAAAACCTGCTTCAGGATGCGGATCTCTGCTTTATCACGGCAGGCATGGGCGGCGGTACGGGTACCGGATGCGCACCGGTGGTCGCCCAGATTGCAAAGGAGCAGGGTGCGATCGTGGTGGGGATGGTCAGCTACCCCTTCCAGGTCGAGAAAGCCCGGCTGCTGCGGGCTGAGGACGGGCTCGAGGCCCTCTCGGCGGCAGCGGACTCGGTCATCGTCCTGGACAACAACCGGCTCATCAAGTACGTGCCCAACCTCCCTCTCGGCCAGGCATTCTCTGTGATGGACCAGCTCATTGCAGAGACGGTCAAGGGGATCAGCGAGACGATCACCGAACCCTCGCTCATCAATATCGACTACGCGGACGTCCGCGCGATCATGAGCAAGGGCGGAGTGGCGGTGATGCTCGTCGGCGAGAGCAAGCAGCAGAACAAGGCGGAGAGCGTCGTCCACGAGTGCTTGAACCACCCCCTGCTCGATATCGACTACCGCGGCGCCACCGGGAGCCTCATCCACATCACCGGCGGGAACGACCTGACCCTTCAGGATGCCGAGGAGATCGCAAGCTCCCTCACCTACGAGCTCGATCCCCATGCCGACGTGATCTGGGGGGCGCGGGTGAACAGCGAGTATGAAGGCAGGGTGCGCGTCATGGCGATCATGACCGGCGTCAAGAGCGCCCAGATACTCGGCGGCAAGCGCACATTCGAGTCCGTACAGCAGAGGCCGGGACAGACCGTGCATGCTCGCGGCATCTCGCGGGATGCCATGAGCGGTCATCTCATCGATTTCCTCTAGATATTTCTTATTCAATCCCTTTTTTCACCTGCGAAATACTTAATAGACCGGATGACGTTTGAATTATAGAACGTCCTTGTATCATCCCTCCAGGATGGGATGTCATGCGGGATCGCGGATCTGCGATTCGCGAACGCAGATGTACCGGGGTTGAACATCATGAACAGACAGATGAACAATGGTCTCATGCGTGAGTCCAGAGAGACGTCTTTTGTAGTGATATTCCTGCAGTCACCGCCCTCCGGTGGCATCAGACCCGCATTGCAGTGTTTCCCTGGTGGTGGGGATTAAGGTATCGAACGTGAGGATTGGTAGTGGATGCTGAACGATTTGATTGAGAAGAGAAAGAAGTTCCTTGCGGAGTCTGAGCAGCATAAAGACAGGAGAAACGAGCTGAATGCGCTTGCCAGCAAATATGCCCGCGAGCGCAATGCGCTGAACAATCAGACCCGCGAGTTTGTCGAGGAGGCGCAGAAGAATAAAGAACTCAGGGATGAGCACAACAAAGCGGTCCAGACATTAAAAGAACAGAGAAACGACCTGAACGAGCAGGCAAACGCTCTTTTTGAAGAGATCGAGGCCTTCAAGCGCGAGCACGGGAGCCTGAGGAACCGCGGCATCAAGGAGATCCAGAAACAGATCGAGCACCTTGAGTTCAAGCAGCAGACCGAAGTGTTCAGCACTGATAAGGAGCGCGAGCTCATCGAGAAGATCAAGCACCTGAAGGCCACCATCAAGGAGCAGGAGGCTGAGCTCGAGCAGAATAAAGAGATGCGGGCGAAGCTGAACAGCGCCCGCGAATACCGGAAGCTCGCATCGGATATCCATAAAGAGGTGACCGAGAAGGCGGAGCTGGCGCAGCGCCACCATGACCTGATGGTCGAATGCTACAGAAATGCCGACAGGTCACGCGAAGCGGCGGACGAAGCGCATCAGAAGTTCGTTGAGGCGCAGGAGGCGGCAGACGAGGAGCACAAGCAGTTCATCACCTGCCAGAAGGAGCTCCGCGACTACGATAAGGTGATTGCCGGGCTGCGCAAGAAGACGAAGAAGACCAAGGTCACCAAAGAACAGAAGGCTGTCAGGAAAGAGGCCGAACGCATCTTCCAGCAGTTCCGGGGCGGGGAGAAGCTTACCACCGACGATCTGCTCCTTCTCCAGCGGGCAAAACTCATATAAATCCCTTTTTTTTCCCGGGATTGAAAATTATTTAATAGATCTGAAGAGATCTCTATTGAGATGTCGAAAAACCGGACGCTGGTGCTCTGTGTCGACCGTGACGACGATATCGGCTATAAGGCAAGCATTGACGGTCCGGTCGTGGGACGGGAGGCGTGCCTTCGGGCGGCAAACGCGCTCGGACTGGTTGATCCCGAGGATTCCGACATCAACGCCATTTTTGAAGCCGTCAGGCTGTATGACGAGCTGTATGAACGGGGCGAGGACGTCGCCGTGGCGGTGATCACCGGCGATCACATGCATCTGCTCGACGGGGATCGGAAGATCGCAAAGGAGCTCGACACCATCATACGAAGTACGGGTGCCGACTACTGCATCCTCGTCACCGACGGCGCCGAGGACGAATACGTCCTCCCGATCATACAGTCCAATGTCGTGGTGAGCAGCGTGAAACGGGTGGTGGTCAAGCAGATGCCGAATCTCGAGGGGACGTACTATATCCTCAAGAAGCTGCTCGACGATCCGAAGGTTGCACGAGCGGTGCTCGTTCCTCTCGGCCTCGCCCTCCTCCTCTACGCGGCGGCGTTCCTGATGAACTACCCGGAAGGCGCAACGATCGTGGTGGGCGGGGTGATCGGCATCTACCTCCTCTTCAAGGGCTTCGGCATCGACGAGGTCTTCCATCATTCGCTCAGCGCCCTGCAGGCGTCGCTCCATGCCGGCAGGTTCACGTTCGTCTCCTATATCGTGACGATACTGATGGTGATCGTCGGCATCATCATGGGCCTGAATACGCTGCTTGAGTATTACCAGACGTCGGGATTGCTCTTCCATGCGCTGGCGTTCCTGTACGGCGGCATACTCTGGTTCACCGCAGCAGGCCTCGTCGCTTCGGTCGGTAAGATCATCGATATCCTCCTCAATGAGCGGGAGGGCATCAGGCGGGTGGTGGCGCTGCCGTTCTTCGTCCTTGCACTCGGGGCGGTCACCTACGGCGCAAGCATCTATACCCTCGCGATCAGCGAGATCCCGGAGTTCCCGGTAGCGGCCGATACCGGCGTGCAGTATATCATCCTGCTGACCGTCGGCGGACTCTTCTGTGCATTCTTCGGCGTATACCTCCAGTCGCTGCTCGGCAGGTGGACCGCCGAGGGGCATCCGGTCATGGCTGAAGAGGATGCGTGAGGGAGGCGATCGATGATCGCCCGTACAGCCCCGCGGGCTGCAGGCGCAACCCGATGAAGATTCCTGAGCCTGCATCGATACCCCGGGCCCGGTGTTCTCTGGCCGTCCCGGTAGAGTGGGCCGCGGGGACAATCGTCCGGTGGTGGGGACCGGGGAGCAGCCGTGTACGGGAGCGGATTGGTTTGAGCATCGAGAGCCTTCTGTTCCAGAAACGGTTCGCATTTTCACATGAACTCTCATGCACTGGTAACAGTGCAAGCGCCGCTATGAACATCCCTTGCGTTCTTTGCCGACACCCCGGGTCCGGTTTCTCTCCTCTGGTTCTCCCGGGACACTGGACCGAGAGGGCAATCGCCAGGGGGTGTCCCCCTCCCCGCACGCTGCCTCCCCCTATAAGGATAGCCGGTGGGAAGCCGTGTACGGAGACGCAAAAGTATTGACCGCAAAGATCCATCCATTGCAGAATCCGGCTTGATTTTCATAGGAACAGGGGTGGTGAGCAGCATCAACCACCTTCGTTCTGCATGCCTGTGGCCTTTGGGGATTCATGCCGTTATCATGTGAAGAGCAAGACCAAGATCCCATGCCGGATCGATCTGCACAGGAATCCCTGATCGTCCCGGCAACCCTTATATAGTCCTGCCGCGGAGCAGGTGCGTGGCCGTGTGCCACAGGAGGATCCGGCGTGGAGGAGAAGAGGGATGTCGACAGGATGATGAACGAGCGCGATATCGACGGCCTGATTGCTGCGCTGCAGGACGCCGACGAGTTTGCACGAAGCGATGCAGCGCTTGCGCTCGGGGCTATCGGGGATCAGAAGGCGCTCGGACCGCTGGACAGGATGCGTTCGTCAGACCCGAGCGCCTCTGCCCGCGAAGCGGCGGAGATCGCCTACCGATGGGTGGTCGGGCGGATGGAAGAAGTGCAGAAGGCCTCCCGGTGACGGGCGGCAGGGAGCTGCCCCTGACGATACTTTTCTGACGATACTTTTATGGGATCCCGGCAGGAGTGTCAGTGTTCCGGCTGCCAGCCGGGCGAGAGGGGTGAGAGATGACCAGAATCGCAGTCATTATTACGGATATGTTTGAGGACGTCGAGTACACGAAGCCGGCGGAGGCCTTCCGGGACGCGGGGTTCGAGCTCGTCCACGTGGGGCTCGAGGAAGGAAAGACCGTTCGAGGCAAGACCGGGGAGGCGGAGGTCAGGATCGACCGATCGGCAAAAGACGTCTCGGTGGATGAGTTCGACGCCCTCTTCATCCCGGGCGGGTACTCGCCCGACAAACTCCGGGTCGACGAGGACGCCGTGCAGTTCGCAGGGGACTTCGTCCGCAGCGGCAAGCCGGTGCTTGCCATCTGCCACGCGCCCCAGCTGCTGATCACCGCCCGGGTGCTCGAGGGGCGGAAGATCACCGGATACAAATCCGTCATTCAGGACATCAAGAACGCGGGGGCGGAGTTCGTCGATCAGCCGGTGGTGGAGGACGGAAACCTCATCTCCAGCAGAAATCCCGGCGATATACCGGCATTCATCGATGCATCGCTCCGGAAACTGCGAGCAGCCGTGACCGCGCCCGCCGGGTGAGGGGTACCGATCAAAGCGATGAGAGAATACGACGTCCTGGTGATCGGATCGGGCGTCGGGGCGCGGATTGCCAGCCGTGCGGTATCGGCAGGGAAGCGCGTGGCGCTCGTCGACCGGGGGCCTCCGGGCGGCACCTGCGTCAACCTCGGGTGCATCCCCTCAAAGACGCTGATTTATGCCGCCGATACCGCCGCAGGTGCCGCCGATGCCGAACAGCTCGGGATCCGGGCAGGGATTGCCGGCATCGATTTTTCCGGGATCATGGAGCGGATGCGGGCAACTAGGCAGCGGAACAGCGCTTTTACCCGCGACTGGATCCGGAGCAGGGCGGGCCTGCTGGACTTCTACGAGGGCACCGGCGAGTTCGTCGGCGACCATACCCTTGAGGTGCAGGGGACGGAGCTCTCTGCGGAGCTTATCTTCTGCGCTTCGGGCGCCCGCCCGCTCATTCCGCCTGTTTCGGGGCTGGAGAGCGTCGACTACCTCACGAGCGATACGGTCCTGGATCTCCAGAAGCTGCCGGAGAGCCTTGTGATCGTCGGGGGCGGGTATATTGCCGCCGAGTACGGCCACTTCTTTGCCGCGATGGGCACGCGGGTCACGATCCTCCAGCGCGGCGATCGCCTGGTCGCAGACGAAGAGCCGGAGATCTCCGGTCTCCTTCTGCAGGAGATGCAGCGCCGGATGGCGATTGCGACCGGCACCGAGGCGGTGGAGGTGGGGCAGAGGGGCGAGGGGTGCGTCGTTTTCGGGAAGGATCGGGCGACCGGCGATCTGCGCGAGTTCGAGGCAGAGGCCGTGCTGGTCGCGGCAGGCAGGCGCTCAAACGCCGACCTGCTGCAGGTGGAGCGGACCGGCGTTGCGCTCGACGCCCGGGGCTACATCAGGACGAACGAGTATCTCGAGACGAACCGGGAGAATATCTGGGCGGTCGGGGATGCAAACGGCAGGCAGATGTTCCGGCACGCAGCCTCCCGGGAAGCGCTCATCGCCTGGCAGAACGCCACGCAGGAAGAAAGAGTCGCAATGGACTATCTGGCGGTCCCGCATGCGATCTATTCCCGACCGCAGATCGCATCGGTCGGGATGACCGAGGCGGCGGCGCGGCGGGAGCACGAGGTGCTGGTGGGGAGGGCGGACTATGCAGAGACCGCGATGGGCGAGGCGATGATGGAAGAGGCGGGGTTTGCAAAGGCGATCGCCGACGCCCGGAGCGGGACGATCCTGGGATTCCATATCATCGGGCCTTCGGCGCCACTGCTGATCCAGGAGGTGACGAACGTCATTGCGGCAAGAGGCACCGCAGACTCCCTGGGGGGCATCCACATCCACCCCACCCTTGCAGAGCTCGTCCCCCTGACGCTCCGGCGCATGAGAGCGGCATGAGACCCGCTTCCGGCACGGATGGCGGGAAGGGGCACCTGGACTATCAACAACTATTACCACCGGGCGAGCATACCTGTACAGCGATGGGTGCAGGGGGCAGTGCGTGGCGGACGCCCACCAGGATCAAACTCCTCGTCACCGGCTTCATTATAGGACTCTCCATCCTGCTCGAACTCGTCGTCCATTTCTATTTCGGGATCGGTATCATCTACACGCACTTCTTCTATCCCATCCTGATCCTCGCGGCGTTCTGGTACTATCGGAAGGCGGTCTACATCGGGCTGCTCCTCACCGCCATGCATATCTCCATCGAGTACCTGGTGGCAGGGAGCGTTCCGGAGGCCATCCTGGTGCGGGCGGGGATGTTTGTGATCGTTGCTTTCGCTGCCGGGTACCTCTTCGAGCGGCTGAGAGATGAGCGAAGCGCATTCGGCGCGTATCTGCTCGGATATTCGGAGAAAAAAGAGGATAAGACGCATTTCGCTCCGGATCGCCTGCTGCCCCGGATCCTCGGACAACCCGGGGATGTCGAACACCATATAGCACACCTCAGGAGCAGAAACCCCGATGTCAGATACGAGGCGGCAGGAGCCCTCGGGGAGCTCGGCGACACGCGTGCGATCGGGCCGCTGGCGGAGCTGATGCACGACGAGGAGAGCGGGGTACGGTGGATGGCGGCCGATGCACTGGCGAAGATGGGGGCAGCGGCGGTCGAACCGCTCATCCAGAACCTCCGCCATGGGGATGTGGACGTCCGCTGGATGGCCGCGCTGGCGCTCGGAGATATCGGGGATCCTCGAGCGGTGCTTCCGCTGATCCACACCCTGAAGGATGAGGACGCCTACGTGCGGAGCCGGGCAGCGCTGGCGCTCGGCAAGATCGGCGCTCTTGCACGGGAGATCCTGATCAGGCAGCTTGCCGAAGGCGACGACGACGTCCGCTGGGGCGCGGTGCTCGCGCTCGGGAAGATCGCGGGTGCGGAAGCGATCGCCGCACTCATCAATGCACTCGGCGACAGCAGCAGCCGTGTCAGGCAGCGGGCTGCCAGAGCCCTCGGCGAGATCGGCGCACCTGCGATCCGGCCGCTGATCCTGGCGTTCGGTGAGAGCGATCCCGCAACCTGCGACCTGATCGCAGAAGCGCTGTCAGATATCGGAAAAACCGCTGTCCCGCCGCTCATTGAAGCCCTCCACGAAGAGAACTGGCGGATCCGGAGATGCGCGGCGGAAGCGCTCGGCAGGATCGGCGATCCCCGGTCGGTCGATCCGCTGATAGAGGCGCTCAGGGACAGCAGGGAAGAAGTGAGGGAGACCGCACGGAACGCCCTGCGGAATATCTAAAAGAGATAAATGCAGGTACGGCAAACGTGAAGAGCATGACAACACCCCCATCCATCAACGAGGCCATTGCAGCACTGAAGGCGGGAACGATGGAGGCCCGGAGGCAGGCCTCGCGGGAACTGGTATCGATCGGGGCGCCGGCGGTGGCGCCGGTGATCTCGGCAATGCGGGAGGGAGACAACGACCTCCGGTGGTATGCCGCGCGGATCCTTGCGCTGATCGGAGAGCCGGCCGTGCATCCGCTTCTCTCGGCCATGCAGGAAGAGGAGGATCTCGATTTCCGCCGTTATGCCGCCGCAGCCTTAAGCGAGATGGGAGAGGGCTCGGTAGCGGCCCTCGTGGAGGTTGTGCTCGGGGATGACCCGGAGATGCGCGGCTTTGCCGCCGCTGCGCTCTGCAGGATCGGGGAACCGGCGGTCGAGGCCCTGATGGAGGCGGTGAAGGGCGGCGACCGGAGAGCGCAGTCGACCGCCGCGCTGCTGCTGTGGAAGATGGGCGAACCGGGAGCGACGCCCCTGACCGAGGCATTGAAGGAAATGGCCGCAGATAGAGGATCGAAGACCGGTGGCGGAGATCAGGAAGGCAACTCTTAAGTGGTGAAAACCGATATCCTCTCCACACAGAACGTCCCGTCCGGCAGGGGACGCAGAGCGGCGGGAGAGGGGCGTTCCCACAACAGTCACGCGATTGGTACCATGGCTTCTGATTGGTCTGCAAAGACAGGCGAAAGAACGATCTTCTGGCCGCTCCTGATCTGCGGCGCATCGGGTATCGCCGTCTCCGCCGCCGTGTTGACCGAATCTCCGGGAACGAGCCCGTTTGTCTCGACCCTCTTTCTGATCCCGATCCTTTCCGCGGCATACCGGTACGGGCAGAGGGGGCTCCTGATCGCAGCGCTGCTCGGCGCTGCGTATATCGGCCTCGCCGGCGCGCTTCCCGGAGGCCTCGTACAGGCAGCGGCCTTCCTGGTACTCGCGTTCCTTGCCGCATCGCTCCGGCCTGCGCCCGCCCGGATACAGTCCGAAGACCAGGGGAGGATCGATGACTGTCCTCTGGGCACGTGCCTCGTCCACCGGAAAGAGAGGAGGATCACCGATATCAACCGCCAGCTCGCCGGAATGCTCGGCTACGACCCTGGAGAACTGATCGATGCGCCGATCCTGCGGATATGGCCGTTCCCCGACGATCAGCGGCGGTTCTTCGAGTCCCTTGCCGGAGAGGGAGATGCCGCAGAGATCGAGACCCGCTTCGTTGGAAAGGACGGATCCTCGCACTGGATATCGCTCTCCGGGCGATGCGCCAGCGGCGGCATCGTCTGCCAGGCAGTGGATATCGACCGGTACAAGTGGGCGGAGACGGCGCTCGGTCTCGAGCAGAAGCGGTTCTATGCCGTCCTCGAGTCCCTGCCCGCGCATATATCGCTTCAGGCACCGGACTACACCGTCAGGTACGCAAACCGGGCCTTCCGGGAGACGTTCGGCGATCCCGACGGCAGGTGCTGCTACGAAATCCACTACGGCCTGAAGAAGCCGTGCAGATCCTGCCCCCCCTTTCTTGCCCTTGACCTAAAAAACCTGCAGCAATGGGAGTGGGAGCACCCCAACGGACGGACATACGGGAGCTATGCCTACCCGTTCATCGATATCGACGGATCAGAGCTGATCCTGATGCTCGGGATCGACGCCACGGAGCGGAAGCAGGCGGAAGAGGCGCTCAAGTCCTACGCGCAGAGCCTCCAGAAGCAGAACAAGGAGATGGATCTGCTCCGGAGGCAGATGAGCATCGTTAACCGGGAGCTTGAGAGCATGGTTCGGGAGCGGACAGCCGAGGTGGAGAGACTCCTGCGGCAGAAGGATGAATTCATCTCCCAGCTCGGCCACGACCTGAAGACGCCGTTAACGCCGCTTGTCGCGCTCCTTCCCCGGATCACGAAGCAGGAGAAGGACCCGAAAGTGCGGGAACTGCTGGAGATCGCCACGCACAACGTCAATTATATGAAGGATCTCGTGGTGAAGACCCTGAAACTGGCCCGGCTCAACACGGTCTACATCGAGCTGGACATCGAGGACGTTCATCTGAAGAGCGAGGTCGGTGCCGTGATCCAGCACTACGACTTCAAGCTCAGAGACCGGCGGATCGCCGTGGAGAACCAGGTACCCGAATCGATGGTCGTGCAGGGCGACCGGGTGCTGATCGGCGAGATCTTTGACAACCTGATCTCCAACGCGATGAAGTATACCGGCGAGGACGGCGGGACGATTACCATCTCTGCATTCCAGCAGGACGGCACGGTGACGGTCTCGACACGGGATACCGGGATAGGCATGACGCAGGAGGAGGCAGATCACATCTTCAACGAATTCTATAAGGCAGACGCCTCCCGGCACGACCTCGACTCGTTCGGCCTCGGCCTCTCCATCTGCAGGCGGATCGTCGAGCGCCACGGCGGGAAGATCTGGGCGGAAAGCCCGGGCAGAGGGAGAGGATCGACTATTTTCTTCACACTCCGGTCCCCCGGCGAGCGAAACAAATGAACAGTTTTATACCCGGGAATAAGAGATAAACTCCCTGAGCGCATCACACGATGCATCAGGAAGCAGGAAGCATGGCAGAACCCGGAGTTATGGTAGTGGACGACGACCGCTATATCCTCCTCGTGGCAAAGGAGCTCTTCGAGCCCGAGGGGATCGAGGTCGTCACCGCAGGAAGCGGAAGAGAGTGCCTCAAAGAGCTCGAGAAGGGGTTCCAGGGCGTCATCCTGGTGGATATCATGATGCCCGATATGGACGGGTGGGATACGGTCAGGGAGATCGTCGACCGGGGATACTCGGCAGGCAACATCATCCTGATGCTCACGGCGATCGATGTCCCGGGCCCGAAAGGAGACGATCTCAAGGAGTACGTCATCGACTACATCACAAAACCCTTCGATCCCGAGGAGTTCGTGGCGGTCGTGAAGGACTACCTCCGCTACTTCTCCTGAACCCCGGGAGGCCAGATCGCATATGAACGCATCAGATACCCGGACCATACTGATCATGGGCTCGTCCACCGGCGGGCCTCGGACGCTGGAACAGGTCTTCTTCAGGTTCCCGGTCGTTCGCGCCGCGATCATCGTCGTCCAGCACATGCCGGCGTACATCAACGAGACGATCTGCGGGCGGCTGCAACGGATCTGCAACATGGAGATCGTGATCGCCCGCGACGGCGATGAGATACGCCACGGCAGGATCTATATCGCCCCGAGCGGCTCTCACTTAAAGATCGTCGACAACCGGACTATCTGCCTCTTCGATGACGAGAAAGTGCACGCCGTCCGGCCTTCCATCGACGTGGCGATGCAGTCGCTTGCAGGGAGAAACGGAGACACTCTTGCCGGGGTGATCCTCACCGGGATGGGGACGGACGGGGCGGAAGGCATCAGGCACATAAAGAACATCGGCGGGACGACGATCGCCCAGGACATCAAGACCAGTATCGTGCACAGCATGCCGAAAGCCGCGTTCGAGACCGGTATGGTCGACTTCGTGCTCCCGCCCGAGGGGATCAGGAGCAAGATCTTCGAGATTGCAGGGCTTGCGTGAACGCCGGTCCTGCTCCTCTTTCTCCATGAAGCCACATGAGTCCAGGGCCGCAGGCGCAACGGATGAAGATTCCTAAGCGGATGGCGATATCCCGTGTCCGGTTTCTCTGATCGTCCCGGTGTA